>JAVBUX010000290.1:0-16792 GCA_031554915.1 Bacteroidales bacterium
CAGACCAATAAAATTGTGAATCGTCCGAAACAGGTTTTTGTTCCGGTATTGGTGATTCTTGCTGCGGTAATAGGTCTTAGTATTACTGTCGGAAAAGATTTCCTTCCTCCTCTGGATGAAGGCGGTATTTGGCTGCAGGTACAGATGTCTCCGGGACTTTCTTTGGATAAAGCCAGGGAAATGAGTGATACTTTGAGAAATCGTATGTCCAAATATGATGAAGTGACTTATGTAATGTCACAAACCGGGCGTGATGATGAAGGAGCAGAAGCATTTTCTACTTCACATGTCGAATGTTCTGTAGGTTTGAAGCCTTATGGGGAATGGAAAAACGGTCGTCGTAAGGCAGATCTGATTAAGGATATGTCGGAAGAAATTGCTAAGATGCCGGGCTATAGTGTCGGTTTTTCTCAACCTATTATCGACATGGTAATGGATCAGGTGGCTGGATCTCATAGTGATTTAGCTGTTAAAATTTATGGGGAGGATCTGGCTGAAACTCGTCGTATTGCCGAAGAAGTTCAGAAAGTGGTAAGTAAAATTCATGGCGCAGCGGATGTCGCTGTTGATCAGGAACCTCCTTTGCCTCAATTACAGATCATTGCTAACCGGGATAAGATAGCGCAATACGGACTGAATGTCTCTGATGTTGCGGAGCTGATAGAAGTAGCTGTTGGGGGAAAGGCTATTTCTCAGGTTTTTATAGGGAGTAAATCTTATGATGTGATTTGTCGTTATAATGAAGTCTATCGGAATTCTCCTGAAAAAATAGGTAGTTTGATGTTGACTTCCGGATCAGGAGCTAAAATACCATTGTCGCAAGTGGCTGACATCAAGACTAGTACTGGGGCCAGTACAATTACCCGTGAAATGAATAAACGCCACCTCACAGTGAGAGTCAATTTAAGGGGATGCGACTTGACTTCATTCTTAAAAGAGGCACAAGACAAGATCAAAGCGAATGTAAAATACGATCGGAAGGAGTATAGAATTCAGTGGGACGGTCAATTCGAAAATCAAAATAGAGCTTATTCCCGTCTGGCAGTGGTAGTTCCACTTGTCCTTGCTTTGATGTTTTTGTTACTATACGGAGCATTTCGAGATTTTCGTCAGGCAGGCTTGCTGATAGCAATGTTGCCTTTGGCGGTATTTGGCGGTATGTTGGCGCTGAATGTCAGAGGAATGACTTTCAATGTGTCTTCGGCAGTAGGTTTTATAGCGCTTTTTGGGGTTTCCATCCAGAATGGAGTAATTATGATTTCCCATATCAATAACCTGAGAAAAAGAGGGTTGGAGTTGAAAGAAGCTGTGATTTCAGGGGCATCTCATCGTCTTCGTCCGGTGTTGATGACAGCTACTGTTGCGATATTAGGCTTATTTCCGGCTTCGATTTCGACAGGAATCGGTTCTGATGTTCAACGTCCATTGGCAACGGTTATAGTTTATGGTTTACTTTGTGGAACGATTATAACTCTTTACGTGCTTCCGGCGTTGTATTATATTCTGGAGAAAAAGAAAGAAAATACTTTGAACAGATTAGCATAAACAATTTTATATGAAGAAAATAAATTTTTCTATTGCATTATTATTTGCCTGTATATTAAATATTTCAGCCCAAACTCTGACTTATGAAATATTTATGAATAATGTCAGGAATAAAAATATAGAATATATTGTTGAAAAATACAATGTAGATATTGCTCAAGCACAGGTAGAAGCTTCCAAGGTGTTTCCGGATCCTAATTTTTCTTTTTCCGGTACGGACAATCAGGAACGAAGTCTGAAGATGGGATATAGTTTTGATGCTGGTCTTGATTATACTTTGGAATTGGGAGGTAAACGTAAAGCTCGTATTCGTCTGGCGGAGAGTGAGAGGGAAATGAAAGATGTTTTGTTGCAGGATTATTTTAGAAATCTGAGGGCCGATGCAACTTTAGCGTACATGAATGCATTGTTTCAAAAGCAATTGTTTGATGTTCAGAAACAATCGTATCAGAAAATGGCAGAGCTGGCTCATGCTGATAGTATTCGTTTTTCATTAGGCTCTATAATGGAAGTCGATGCCAAACAATCGAAGTTGGAAGCCAATACGATGTTGAATGATTTGATTCAGAGCGAAACAGAACTGGAGAATACCATTCTTCATTTGTATTTATTGCAGGGCGATGAAAAAATGGAATATTCAGATTCTATAGGGGGGACTCTTATTTATGAAAAGCGTAATTTTGATTTGCTTTCATTGATAAATTCAGCTCAAAATAACCGTACGGATTTGCTGGCTGCTTTAAAATCTAAAGAAGTTTCGCAACGTAACCTGAATCTTTCTAAGGCTAACAGGGCAATCGATCTTGGATTGAACCTGGGAGTTTCTCGTAATGCTGAAGTCCGAAATGAAATAGCTCCGGCCCCTGCTTTTACTGCTGTGTCAGCCGGAATCAGTATCCCATTGAAATTTTCAAATACGAATAAAGGGGAAATTCATGCAGGTAAGCTGGCTGTTGAGCAGAGTGAAGCTGCCTATCATTCTGTCGAACAACAAATTCGCACGGAAGTGATGCAGGCATATAACCAGTATAAAGCTGCATGTAAGCAAGTTGATCTCTTTAATACAGGTCACATGGAGGATGCCCGTACAATTTTAAAGAATAAGACTTACAGCTACCAGCGAGGGGAAACGAGTATTCTCGAGGTTATCAATGCTCAACGGACTTATAATGATGTTTTGGAGAATTACTATAAAGCTTTGCTCAATTGTACGACAACATTGATTGAGCTGGAACGTGCTGCAGGGATCTGGGATTTATAATTCAAATTATTATTTACTTTTGAACGTTTTTATTTCATAGGTGTATGCTTATATAAAGAAATTATTGTAAATTTAAACCTATGAAAACAATGAAGTGTTGGTTATTTTTATTTGTCCTGCTTACAGTATCATTACTGAAAGCTCAGGAATTACAACAGGTCGTTACCATTGGAAAGGAAATGCATAGCCCAGATTGGTATCGAACGCAGGCAAAACTGTGGGACGCGGAAACTTTGAAAGATCCGAAAAACGAAGCAAGTTGGGAGAATTATTATCGGTCTATAAGAAACCTGTCACTAATGGCTGGTGATGAGGAATCAAAGAAGTTTTCCGAATCTGTTATGAATCAAATTGTTAAAGATGTCGAAAGGTATATTCCGGAGAGTTTCACATACAACCTGATCAATTGAAAAGGAGAATGATGAAAATCTGATGCGGCGTGTGGCGAATGGAGAAAAATCGGCATTTGAAGTTCTTTATCTTCGGTATGCGCCTCGTGTTCAAGGTTTTTTTGTCAGAATGCTCAGACGTGACTATGAAAAGGCTCAGGATTTCACTCAGGAGTTATTTCTTAAAGTTTATAAGTCGAGAAATAATTACGAAAAGGGAATTGAGTTTTCTTCCTGGATTTTTTCTATGGCATATAATATGTGTAAAAACGAGTATCGTCATCAGTCTGTAGTAGAAGAACATGAGAGTTTTTTAGTTGTTGATCCGGTACTATCGGAAGGACCCTTATTTGAAAAATAAAGATTTAGAAAATTTGGAACAATCATCAGGGATGGAGAGTGTTAAAGAATCGCTTCGTCGGTTGAGTGATAAAGACAAGGCCAAGATTACTGTCGGAAGTTTTGATGAATTATGGGTGAAAATAGAGCCGGAACGTCCCGTACGTCGTGGTATATCCCCCTGGTGGTTAGCTGCAGCTTGTTTAATAGGTGTGCTGATAGGTAAAGGAATCCCTTCGGGAGAGACGAAAGATCATGGCTTTCTGGCTGTTACAGATACTATACGTTTGGTAGAACGAAGAGTAGATACTGTTTTTTACGAGAAGCCGGTATCTGACGTTAAAGATAAACTGTCTGTACAAAATGCAAATTCTCATATTTCGTATTCCTCCGGATCAAATATTAGCTCTGGCAAAGGAAAAATGATTCCACTGAAATCAGTAACAGAGGATTCTTGTATTGTAAGAAAAGGAAAAAGTTTAGCCGAAGAAAATTTTCCTCTTCATTTGATTGTTACAATGTAGAGGTATTATAAAACCGGATAAACGCATTATTGACTACCCTGTTTCCTCCCGGAGTAGGATAATCCCCCGAAAAATACCAATCTCCCTGGTGTTTAGGGCAGGCTTTATGCAATCCTTCCAATGATTGGAAAACAATATGTACTTCTGCTTGTGTTCCTGCAGGAGTCAGCATTTTAGCCATTTTATCAGCGATTTCCTCTGCTGTAAATAGTTTGTAAATGTCTTTTACATAGTTGATTATCTTTTCTTTCGGAAGATTTTGTTGCGCTTTGCAATTTTCATAGGTTTCCTTGATGATATATTGCATATTCCGTTCTTCCAGTAATGCGATTGCCGCACGGAAAGCAGCAAACTCATCCATCCTGTTCATGTCGATCCCGTAGCAATCAGGATAACGCACTTGAGGAGAGGATGATACGATAATGATTTTTTTCGGATGTAAACGATCCAGTATCTTAATAATACTCTGCTTGAGGGTAGTTCCCCGAACGATACTGTCGTCAATTACCACCAGATTATCCTGGTGCGGACGAATTGAACCATAAGTAATATCATATACGTGGGTTGCAAGATCTTCACGGCTACTTCCCTCCGTTATAAATGTTCGAAGTTTAATATCTTTTATGGCAACTTTTTCCTGACGGACTCTGAAATCCATTTTCTGTTCACGGATGTAATCATCCAGACCTTCCATCATTCCATAGAAAGCTACTTCCGCTGTATTTGGAATAAAAGAAAATACCGTATTTTTCAGATTATGATCGATTGTATGAAGTATCGGTTCTACTAAGATTTCTCCCAGCTTCTTTCGTTCCACATAGATATCCTGATCGCTTCCCCTGGAAAAATAGATCCGCTCAAAAGAGCAGGGTTTTACATTTTGTGGTTGCAAAATTTGTTCCAGGCTGATTTCACCATTTTCATCAATCAGGAAAGATTGTCCGGGTAGAAGTTCTTTGATTTTTTCTGCATCCACATTCATTACCGTTTGTATGACAGGACGTTCGGATGCAACAACAGCAATTTCTTCATCGTGATAATAAAATGCAGGACGAATACCACAGGGGTCGCGGAATGCAAACATCTGTGTTGTTCCGGTCATTCCACAGATAACATAACCTCCGTCCCAAGTCTGAGACGATTGCCGTAATATTTTTGCAAGATTGATTTCTTCGGCTATTTTTTTATTGATAGCTTCCCCATTAGGATATTGAAGCTTGTATTTTTCGTAAAGATCATGTACTTCGTCATCCAGGAGACTACCCATCATTTCCAGAATCATCAGAGTGTCGGAGTAGAGGCGGGGATGTTGTCCCTGGTTGACCAGTTGTTCGAAGATCTCATCGACATTTGTCAGGTTAAAATTTCCGCAGAGCACCAGACTTCTGGATCGCCAGTTATTTCTTCGCAAGAAAGGATGAACATAATCTATTCCCGATCGGCCTGTTGTACTGTATCTTAAATGGCCTACATAGGCCTCTCCGCAGAAAGGAATACTTTTGTGAGGGGTTGCTTCCGGAGTTATCCTGATGGCTTCATGTACATTTTCAAAGATTTCTTGTATGGCTCCGGTTCCCATGGCGCGTTCCCTGAAGATATATTCGGTTCCCGGAGGTGCGGTTGCACTCACACAAGCCAGACCGGCGCCCTCTTGCCCACGATTATGTTGTTTTTCCATCAGCAGGTACAATTTATTCAATCCGTACTGCCAGGTTCCGTATTTTTCAACGTAATATTGGATTGGCTTGAGCTGCCTGACTAAAGCGATACCGCATTCGTGCTTAATTTCTTCCATTTTTTATTCTTCTGAGAGCTTCAATAGTATCTTCCCGTTTGCCGAAAGCTGTCATACGGACAAAACCTTCGCCACTTTTTCCGAAACCGACTCCCGGGGTACAAACGATTTGGTGGTTATTCAGCAGTTGATCGAAAAATTCCCAGGAAGAGGTATTTCCCGGAGTTTTGACCCAAATGTAAGGAGCATTGATTCCTCCATAAGTTTTGAAACCCATTGATTCCAGATTCTCTTTAATGATTCGGGCGTTCTCCATATAATAACAGATTGTTTCCCTGATTTGTTTTTTGCCTTCAGGAGAATAAACAGCTTCGGCTCCACGTTGTACGATATAAGCAGTACCATTAAACTTAGTTGATTGACGTCGCCTCCACAACTGGTTTAAGTCGTATTCTCTTCCGGCTTTATCCCAGGCTTTTAATTCTTTGGGTATAACAGTATATCCGCAACGGACGCCTGTGAACCCTGCTGTTTTTGAAAAACTCCGGAATTCAACGGCGACTTGTTTTGCCCCCTCTATTTCGTAGATACTATGGGGAATGTTGTCCTCAGTAATAAAAGCCTCATACGCAGCATCAAACAATATCAAAACTTTTTTCTCCAGGGCATAATCAACCCAATTTTTTAATTGTTTTTTTGTTAAAGTTGTTCCCGTCGGATTATTCGGATAACAAAGATAAACCATGTCTGTCGGTTTTGTGATCACATCAGGGACAAAATTATTATCAGGATTGCATGGTAGATAAATGATGTTGTTCCATCCTCCATCTTTAAAATATCCGGCTCGTCCGGCCATGGCATTCGTATCCAGATAAACAGGATAGACCGGGTCTGTAACTGCAACAATATTTTCAGGACTCAATATATCTCCGATATTTCCGGTATCGCTTTTAGCTCCATCGCTGATAAATATTTCATCAGAATCCAGTTGAATACCTCTGGGATTGAAATCATTTTTAATAATAGCCTCTATTAGAAATGGATAGCCACATTCCGGAGCATATCCATGCATTGTTTCCGGATGAGCCATTTCCTCTACGGCTTTGTGCATGGCCTCGATGACAGCCGGAGCCAGAGCTTGGGTAATATCACCAATCCCTAAGCTAATCACTTGATTGTCAGGATGTGACTCTTTATATGCTTTAACACGCTTTGCAATTTCGGAAAATAAATAGCTTCCGGGTAATTTAAGAAAATGTTCGTTGATTAAAAACACGTTGTTGGATTTAATGATTAATGATTAAAAATTCTCCTTCAAAAACAGTTATAGCCTCTCCGGTCATATAGACACAGTTGTCGGAAGAATTCCATTCGATTTGAAGATCGCCACCGGGTAAGGAGATGATGGAATTACGTTCCATCACCCCATTTAATACTCCGGCAACTAATACGGCACAAGCCCCAGTTCCACAGGCTTGAGTTTCTCCTGCGCCGCGTTCCCATACCCGTACCTTCGCATGATTTGGAGAAATGATTTCTACAAATTCTGCATTGGTACGTTCGGGGAATAACCTAAAATGTTCAATTTTTTTGCCTGTTTTTTCTAATGCTAAGGTATCTATGTTATTTGTAAAAATGATTGCATGCGGATTTCCCATGGAAACACAAGTAACATTGAAAACTTCCGGTTCAAAATCAATCACTTGATTTACAATTATTTCTAAATTTAATGCGACAGGTATCTTATGGGATGCCAATATTGGTTCACCCATGTTTACGCGTACTTTTTTGACTTTTCCGTTTTCAGGAAAGAGTAGTAAAGTTTTGATGCCAGATTTTGTTTCGAGAGTAAGTTCTGTTTTTGTGGTCAGTCGATTGTCGTAAACGTATTTTCCTACACAACGGGAAGCGTTACCACACATTTGAGCTTCCGATCCATCGGAGTTGAACATCCTCATCCGGAAATCAGCTTTATCAGATGGCATAATAAGTACCAACCCATCGGAGCCAATACCTTTATGACGATCACTTACTTGTATTGACAATATGCCTGGATTTTCTATATGTTCCTTAAAACAATTTATATATACGTAATCATTGCCAGTCCCGTGCATTTTTGTGAACTTCATACCTGGATTATTTGTTATAAAAATGAGCTTTTGAAATAAAATATATTTCGAGTTTGCAAAATTAGTCATTTTGACGTTTGTTTGCAAGTAAAATTGTCTTTTTATTTGTATTTTATTTAAAAATAATCAAAAAGGCGAAATGTCTATTAAAAAATGTTCATTTTGATATGATTTTATTCATTTTTGTTCAATTCTAGAAACAAATACATTACCTTTGTGCGGCTTTTTTTTACTGATAATAAAAAACGAATGGATAAAAAAATTACGTTAGTATTGGAAAATGGAGTGAGCTTTGATGGTTTTTCTTTTGGCTATGAAAAACCGGTTTCCGGAGAAGTTGTTTTCAATACTGCTATGGTGGGTTACCCCGAAAGTCTCACTGATCCCTCCTATGTAGGTCAAATCCTTGCAGTGACGTATCCTTTAGTCGGAAATTATGGTGTTCCGGAAGACAAGTTTATTAATGGTTTGTCTGAGTTTTACGAATCGGAAAAGATCCAGGTCGCAGGTCTGGTTATTTCAGAGTATTCTCATCAATACAGTCATTGGAATGCCGCAAAAAGTCTTGGAACCTGGTTGAAAGAACATCAAATACCGGGAATCTATGGTGTTGATACCCGCGAATTAACAAAGTTGATCAGGGAAAAAGGTTCTTTGAAAGGAAAGATAGTCTTTAATTCTCCGGAAGAGATTGATTTTGCAGATCCTTCAAAAGAAAATTTGGTTGCTCAAGTGAGTTGTAAAGAAGTTTTGCGTTATGGGGATGGCTCAAAAACGGTTGTATTGGTCGATTGTGGCGTAAAGCACAACATCATCAGGTGTTTGTTACAATATGATATCAATATCATACGAGTACCTTGGGATTATGATTTCAACACATTGGAATACGATGGACTGTTTGTTTCGAATGGACCGGGAGATCCTGAACATTGTGAAGTTACAGTTCGAAACATCCGAAAAGCAATGGAAATCGGAAAGCCTATTTGTGGTATTTGTATGGGAAACCAGTTGCTTGCAAAAGCGGGAGGTGCTTCGACATACAAGCTGAAGTATGGACATCGAAGTCATAATCAGCCAGTTAAGTTTATCTCCAAAACATCTCCGGAATCCCGGGGCGAAAAATGTTTTATCACTTCTCAGAATCATGGATATGCGGTCAACATAGATACTCTGGGGAAAGATTGGGAGGAACTTTTTGTAAATATGAATGATGGAACAAACGAAGGTATCCGTCACAAAACAAAACCATTTTTTTCGGCACAATTTCATCCTGAAGCGGCGAGTGGACCTACGGATACGAGGTTTTTGTTTGATAAATTCATTGAATTAATTAAAAATTATGAAAATTAAAAAAATATTATTGCTTGGTTCGGGAGCTCTTAAAATAGGGGAAGCGGGAGAATTTGACTATTCCGGTTCTCAGGCATTAAAGGCTTTGAAGGAAGAAGGTATTTTCACTGTTTTAATAAATCCGAATATTGCCACTGTTCAAACCTCAGAAGGAGTTGCTGATAAGATCTATTTTTTACCTGTCACTCCCTTTTTTGTGGAAAAGGTAATAGAAAAGGAAAGTCCGGATGGAGTTTTGCTTTCTTTCGGCGGGCAAACAGCGTTGAATTGTGGTGTAGAACTTTACCGTTCGGGTATTTTTGAGAAATATAATGTCAAAGTACTTGGAACTCCGGTTCAGTCGATCATTGATACGGAAGACCGGGAATTATTTGTCCATAAGTTGGATGAAATAGATGTAAAAACCATCAAAAGTATTGCTGTTGAGAGTATTAAAGATGCACATTCCGCAGCAAGGGAACTTGGATTCCCCGTGATTGTTCGGGCTGCGTATGCCCTTGGAGGACTGGGTAGCGGTTTTTGTGATAACCGTGAAGAATTACAGGCTTTGGCAGAGAAAGCGTTTAATTATTCCAATCAACTTTTGATAGAAAAATCTTTGAAAGGGTGGAAAGAGATTGAGTATGAGGTTGTTCGTGATCAATATGATAATTGTATTACGGTTTGTAATATGGAAAATTTTGATCCATTAGGAATTCATACCGGAGAAAGTATTGTTGTAGCCCCTTCTCAAACACTTACAAATCAGGAATATCATAAATTACGGGAATTAGCGATCCGGATTATTCGTCATATCGGTATTGTGGGAGAGTGTAATGTTCAGTATGCTTTTGACACGGTTTCGGAAGATTACCGGGTAATTGAAGTCAATGCCCGTTTAAGTCGTTCGTCGGCCCTGGCTTCGAAAGCAACCGGTTATCCGTTGGCGTTTGTTGCTGCTAAACTGGCATTGGGATATGGCCTGAATGAATTGAAGAACTCTGTAACAAAATCGACTACAGCATTTTTTGAACCCGCTCTGGATTATATTGTATGTAAAATTCCTCGTTGGGATTTAGGAAAATTTCATGGCGTTTCGCATGAAATTGGTAGTAGTATGAAGAGCGTGGGTGAAGTGATGGCTATCGGAAGAAGTTTTGAAGAAGTGATTCAGAAAGGGTTGCGGATGATTTCCCAGGGAATGTACGGTTTTGTGGCTAACAAGGAATTGGAAGTCGATGATATTGATAGGGCGCTTTCTGAACCTACCGACAAACGAATCTTTATTATATCCCAGGCTTTGGCGAAAGGATATACCATTGAGAAAATACATGAATTGACCAAAATTGATTTGTGGTTCTTACAGAAATTGCAGAATATTTACTTGTGCTCCAAGGAAATAGAGAAAAGTAATTCAATTGAGGAACTTCCTGCTGATTTGTTGAGAGAAGCAAAACAAAAAGGTTTTTCGGATTTTCAGATAGCCAAACTTCTACTCAAAGATGAAGATAAGGCATCGGATGAAAAACTGACTCTTAGGAGTAGGCGGAAATCTTTGGGTATTCTTCCTGTGGTGAAACAAATCGATACTCTGGCTGCGGAATATCCGGCACAAACAAATTATCTTTATCTGACATACAACGGTTCTGTCAATGATGTAAAATATCTGGGAGATCACCGGTCCGTAATTATACTTGGGTCAGGAGCTTATCGTATCGGAAGTAGTGTGGAATTTGACTGGTGTTCTGTGAATGCCCTGAATACAATCCGTGAAAAAGGATGGAGGGGAGTAATGATCAATTATAATCCGGAGACGGTCTCTACCGATTATGATATGTGCGACCGGCTCTATTTTGATGAATTGACTCACGAACGTGTAATGGATATTGTGGAACTTGAAAATCCACACGGTCTGATCCTGTCAACCGGAGGACAAATACCAAATAATCTGGCTCTGGCTCTGGATAAAGCCGGAGTGCCTATTTTGGGAACTTCAGCGGCAAGTATCGATAATGCAGAAGACCGGCATAAATTTTCTTCTATGCTCGATCGTTTGGATATAGATCAACCTCGTTGGAAAGAGTTGAGTTCTCTTGAGGATATCAATTCTTTTGTGGAAGAAGTTGGCTTTCCTGTATTGGTGCGACCTTCATACGTGCTTTCGGGCGCAGCAATGAATGTTTGTTCCAACTCTACGGAGCTGGAGCAATTCCTGAGATTAGCGACGAATGTCTCTCGGAAACATCCTGTTGTGGTCAGTGAATTCATCGAGAATGCCAAAGAAATTGAGATCGATGCTGTTGCAAATAAAGGCGAAATAGTGACTTACGCTATTTCCGAACACATTGAGTTTGCCGGCGTTCATTCCGGAGATGCAACTATCCAGTTCCCTCCTCAAAAACTGTATGTGGAGACTGTACGGCGGATCAAGCGGATTACACGAGCGATTGCAGAAGCTTTACAGATAACAGGACCATTCAATATTCAGTTTTTGGCAAAAGATAATGATATTAAAGTGATAGAATGTAACCTGCGGGCATCACGAAGTTTTCCTTTTGTTTCTAAGGTCTTAAAACTTAATTTTATAGAACTGGCAACCCGGGTCATGCTCGGAGAAGATGTCGACAAACCCACTCAGAGTGAGTTTGATTTGGATTATGTGGGAATTAAAGCTTCTCAGTTTTCATTTTCTCGCTTACAAAAAGCAGATCCTGTGCTTGGAGTCGATATGGCATCGACCGGGGAAGTCGGATGTCTTGGAGATGATTATTATGATGCTGTTCTGAAATCGATGTTATCAGTGGGAATGCGTATTCCGAAAAAGAATGTGCTGGTTTCCAGCGGAACAATACGATCAAAGCTCGATTTATTGTCAGCCTCGCGATTGTTATTGGAAAGAGGTTATACCATATACGCAACAAGTGGTTCGCATCAGTTCTTGTCGGAAAATAATATCCCTTCGATATTGGTTTATCAGCCCAGTGAAGATCTGAAACCGAATGCTTTGGAATTGATCAGGGAAAAACAGGTAGAACTGGTGGTAAATATCCCTAAGAACCTGACTCCTGGTGAATTGACTAACGGATATAAAATCAGGCGTGCAACAATCGATTTTAATATACCTTTATTTACAAATTCACGTTTGGCATCAGCATTTATTCATGCATTTTGTGAAATGGACCTGCAAACGATTCCGATCAAAAGTTGGGACGAGTATAAATAGTTGTAGTATTGATTAAATGTATCTGTAGGGGCGAATTGAGCTTGCCTTTACAGATTTTTATTGGGTATCAGTTTGATTTTTTGCAGGTCTTTTTCCCTCCCGAACAACAAAAAGATTCTTTTTTGTTCTTCTAATGTCGGAATTTTTACTTCGAAATCAGGAGTGGAAATGTTGAGATAGTTACCTATTCTTAAAGAGATCCATTTTCCTGATTTGTTGACTTTTAGTCCTCCCATGATCTCTATATCCAAGATGTTAAAGTCGTATCTGAAGTAGTCCGATTGAAATAATTCTGTATTGGATGAGTCGAAATCCTTGATTTTTTTGTCTTCCCATGCTGATTTTAATTTCTGAGCATCCCTGACTGATGTCAGAATATCAATATCAGATGTTTTTTCCAGTTTTACCCCTGCAAGTACTAATCCTGAAGTGCCAATAATAAACCAGTCATCTTCAAGCGTTTTGAGAACAGGATAAGCTTCTTTCAGAACAGAATATATTTTTTCAGATAGACTCATATTATTCACTGTGATACAATTTATAAAAACATTAAACTGCAAAGGTAAAAATATTATGAGAACTTATTGTTTTTGAGTCTTTGCAACTTTGGATTTGAAATAAAACGGTTAATTTTGTGTTCTTAATCGAAAATATTAAATAATGAATTTGCAAAATATAACTTTTCAAGTTTGTGGAATTGCCAGAAAGACAGGTTTGTACTTGTCTTCGGAAAGAAAGAATTTCAAAAGAGAGAATATTCTTGAAAAACATTCACATGATTATGTATCGTATGTGGATCGTGAGGCTGAGAAAATGACTGTAAAAGAGTTGATTAGCTTGTTTCCGGAAGCAGGTTTTGTTACCGAAGAAGGAACTGTGGAACAATCCGGTGCTGGTCTCAATTGGGTAATTGACCCTTTGGACGGAACGACGAATTATATTCAAAATTATGCTCCTTATTGTGTGAGTATTGCTCTCCGTGATGGAAATGAAATATTGTTAGGGGTGGTATATGAAGTCTGTCGTGACGAATGCTTCTTCGCATGGAAGGGAGGAAAAGCATATATGAATGGGGAGCCGATTCAGGTCTCGAAAAATAAGATGGAAAGTGCTTTTGTAGGCATGGATTTGCCATATAATTCAAATGAATATAAGCCTGTTATCTTGAATATGGTGAATAAGTTGTACGGTAAAACGGCAAGTCTGCGCGCCTGCGGTTCTGCAGCGATGGCTTTATGTTATGTTGCCAATGGAAGATATGATGGTTGGGCTGAGGCTTTTATCAAAGAATGGGATTATTCGGCCGGAGCACTGATTGTTCGTGAGGCCGGAGGGATAATTACTGATTTTACAGGTAAGGAAGATATTTCTGGAACACACCATATTGTAGCGACAAATGGAATTATTCATGAGGAATTGAGAGAAATTGTTAATATTATTTCTCTTTAGTTATGGCTGTAAAACGAAAAGTTTTGAACTTGATGATTGGAGCGATGGGAGCTGGATGCCATCTTGGTAATGGCATTGTCAAATGAAAGTAGCTGCGAATTCTTATAAATTGATAGGAACATGAAGAACAATAAGAAGTTGTACTTGTTATTAATAACAAGTTTAGCTGTGTCAAATTGATTGGAGGTTTATTGCCGTTTGCAACACTTAACAGGATGTCTATGTTGCATAACTCATTGAGCTACTGGAGCGGATTGTAGCTTGCCCTAATCAAGATGTGGTATATGGAGCCGGAATTATGGCTCTGGAAAAAAGTCCGGTAATTCTACAGGCTCCTGATTTTGGTAATCGTTTTTGGGTGTGCCAGGTAGTGGATATTCGTACGGATGCTTTTGCTCAAATAGGAGTGATGTATGATTCCAAACCGGGTTTTTACATGTTGGTAGGCCCTAATTGGAAAGGCGATATATCTAAAGGAATTGAAAAAGTATTCCGTTATAAAACGAATACTGCTTTTGTGGTTCCTCGTGTATTTATGAGTGATGACCCACAAGATTTAGTTGATGTTCAAAAGCTGATTGAAGGAATTAATGTGTATCCGTTGCAAAAGGTCGAACGCCACTTACATCCGCGCTTACGGCCTGAAAGAAGAGACGATAAACGGAACATGGACTCCTCCGGCTGTTGTGAAAGTAAAATAAATTAGTACACCTGTGAATTTAAAAATAATTAAAATGAAAAAGTTAATTTTATTTGCAATTCCGTTACTATTACTGGTGTCTTGTGGCGGGAATCAAAACAAAAAACAAGCAGAAAATGCAGCTCAAGCTATATCTGACAAGGATATCGTAGAAGTATATGCCTATTTGTTTGGTCGTGACTTAATTTTAAGACAACAACGTCTCGATTTCGAAGAAGGATTTAAATGGAATCAACTTGTACACCGTGAACCGGGGCAAGTACAATGGCCTAATCCTAATTTGGATGTGGCATATTCTGAAGCATGGTTGGCATTGGGTGATACAACCTGTGTTCTGCTGGAAATTCCCGAGATTAAAGACCTCTACTATACCTGGCATATTCTTAATCCTTGGGGTGAAACATTGTTGAATATTAATGAACGTACGTTTCCGCAACAACCTTTCGGTAAATATGCTCTTTGTTTAAAAGGCGGTACCCCGAAAGTTCCCGAAGGATACCTCCGTGTAGATATCCCAAGTAAGATATCCAGGGTATTGGCCAGAGTCGAATTAGGTAGTAATCAAAAGGAATCCGTGAGGTTACAACATTTGTTTAAATTGATTCCTCAAGGTCAACCTGAAATAGCTGAGCAACTTAAGATGCCAGTGTTTGAATTGTTGAATATTCCTGGAAACGAAATGCTCGAAATGGCTTCGGAAATGATGGCAAATGAACCAGATAATGTTGGAATGGATTCCATACAAGCTAAAGCCAACGAAATTGAAAAGCAATTGGAAACAAACGTTCTGTCAAAAGCTCGTGTTGACAGTGTAATTCAGGACGAATTCAAATCTGCATTTATTGATTTATTACACCATCCGGGTCCTACACAAAATGGTTGGGCACATCCTGCTGTATATGGCAAATATGAAAATAATTATTGGGCTAGGGATATGGTCAACTTTGCCGGTATTTGGGCGAATACAAAAGAAGAAGTTAGCTATTTCGCCAATATCGGACTGGATGGAAGTGTCACTTATACAATGACTTTCCCGAAAGATGCATTGCCACAATCGAAGGCAAGCTATTTCTGGTCGGTAATTGCGATTGATGGTACGCAATATCACGTATTGCCTAACTCATTGAAACGCTATTTGTTGAATAAGCAATCAGGTGTGAAATTCAATGCTGATGGTTCGCTGACATTGGTGTTTGCACCAACACGACAGAAAAATCATCCGCAACAAAACTGGTTGCCAACAATTGCAGGACAAAAATATAACCTGACTTTCCGCTTTTATGGTCCGTCGGATGAAGTTACTTCAGGAAAGTATTATCCACCACAATTGGAAAAAGAATAAAAATGCATTCATTAATATCGTAACCCCTGCATATTATTATATGTGGTGGGACAAAATTTTGTGAGTATTATGTTCTAATCGGGAGCTCCAGCTATTTGAAATATTACGGCTTTCAATTGCTGTTTTAAAGAGTATCTTTGTAATTAAAGAAAAATAGAATTAAGAAATGACTGAATTCTGGGAAGCAAATTTTATAGAGAAACAAACTATGTGGGGCTTCGAACCTGCTGAATCTGCTATTGTGGCAAAAAATTTTTTCATGAAGAAAAAAGTCAAAAATGTGTTGATTCCGGGTATTGGTTACGGGAGGAATGCAAAAGTTTTCCTTGATGCAGGAATGAATGTTACCGGAATTGAAATCTCAAAAACGGCGATTGATTTAGCAAGGATACAAAGCAAACTTGATATTCCCATCTATCACGGCTCGGTAACGGATATGCCTTTTGATAATAAATTGTACGACGGAATATTCAGCTATGCTCTGATTCATTTGTTGAATGAGAACGAACGGAAGAAGTTTATCCAAGACTGCTACAATCAACTAACCCCGGATGGAATAATGATTTTCTCAACCATCTCAAAAAAAGACCTGATGTATGGTGGCGGGCAAGAATTAACCAAAGATTGGTTTGAAATGCCGAGTGGTGCTAAACTTTTTTTCTACGATTCTGATTCCATTAAACAGGAATTCGGCGACTACGGATTAATGGATTTTTTTGAAATAGACGAAGCTGTTAAGCTCATGCCCAATCATCCGCCGATGAAGTTCATATTCATAATTTTATTCGCCGACAAATCTTTTTTCAAATAAACCATATCAACCAACT
>JAVBUX010000058.1:0-2639 GCA_031554915.1 Bacteroidales bacterium
TGACATCCGTCAAGAAAACATTTATTATAGTTGGTATGACAAAGAAATAAAAACATCTTTACAGGAATTTATAACAAGTTGGTCTGGTGTTGTTTTATTGGCGGAACCCGATGAAAATTCCATAGAACCAAATTATAAAAACAATTATAAGAAAGAGTTATATCTTCGTTTTCAACAATATTCTTTAGTTATTGGTATTGTTGTCGTGATGATGTTGGCATACGTTTCGAATCAGTTATTCTATAATTTGGGAATAACTTGTTCTTTATTAATTAATATGCTGGGTATTTATATTGGATATTTGCTCGTTTTGAAGCAATTGCATATTCAAAGTAATTATGCAGATAAAATATGTTCTCTTTTTAAGAAAAGCGATTGCAATAATATATTGGAATCAAAAGCAGCCAATTTTTTTGGGATAATCGGTTGGAGCGAACTTGGGTTGGGTTATTTCATATCTAATACGCTCTTATTATTGTTCTTTCCTCATTTAATCACATACATGGCAATGATCAATATTTGCACTTTACCCTATACAATATGGAGCGTATGGTATCAAAAGATGAAAGCCGTGCAATGGTGTCCTTTATGTTTGATTGTTCAAGTTATTTTATGGAATATTTTTATCATCAATCTGATAGTTGGAGTTATTTATTTTCCTGTTTTCAGTTTTCCGGATATGCTTTGGGTAGGATGTCTGTATTTTATCCCTTTTTTAGTTATCAATTTATTCATTCCTGAACTTGCAAAAGGAAATCGCATAGAACAAATCACGCAAGAAATCAACAGCTTGAAAACAAATGAAAACGTATTCAAAACATTCTTGAAACAACAAACTCATTATGAAGTCGATAAAACCACATCAAAGATTCTGTTCGGAGATCCGGATTCAGATATTTTAGTAACAATACTAACGAACCCGCATTGTAATCCCTGTGCCTGGATGCATACCCGTGCTGAAAAACTCTTAGAGGACATCAACCAGTCTATATGCATACAATATATTTTTTCCTCGTTTAATAAGGAATTAGAATCCGGCGCTCACTTTATGATAGCAGCTTATTTCACTTATCCTCCGAAAAAAGTAAAAACGATTTACAAAGAATGGTTTGAAGGCGGAAAAAACAATCCGAAAGAATTTTTCCAACGCTATTTACACGTACAAACAGAAGAAGGAAAAAAGGAATATCTCCGTCATGAGGAATGGAAAGAACGTGTTCAACTGCGGACAACGCCTACTGTTTTAGTCAATGGATACCAATTGCCCGACAATTACAAGATCGAAGATTTAAGATACTTTACGGATTTGAATGTTAACATCAAATAGCTCATTGACCGTGCAGGGTGAATGAGGCAATAGATTAGCTATTTATTGTTATGATACTGCAATTAAGATGTTTAATTACTAAATTATTATCAAATGAAAGTATTAAAAAAATTAAAAATTAATGATTTCGAAGCAATGACCGACAAAGAAATGAAACAGCTTGTTGGAGGTGGAGGTAGTGGAAGTGGAAGCGGAAGTGTGAGTTACTTTATTCCTAAAGATACTCCTAGTTATTTTTCATGTTCCTGTAATCATGGTGCCTCAAGATCTCCTTTTTTAGCTTCATGGACGAAAATATACTTTACTTCACAAGAAATGCTTGATGATATTATTCAAAAATGTTATCATGGAGGATCTTGTAATAAAAATAATATTTGAATTATAGGATAATTAAGAACAAGGGTTCTAGATAAACAAAAGTAAATTGATTTATCATAAACAGATGCTTATCTTGGGCTCTGGTTATAAGAAGCTGTTTTTGAATTATAAAATAAGTATATAATATATTGAATATCAACTTATTAATTTAGCATTGTTTCATAACTTTATGGTTACTAAGACATCAGTTATGAGCAACTATCCAACCGACCTCACTGATAAGCAGTGGCAAGTTATAGAAAATATAGTCGAAATCAAAGAAAGAGAAAACGTTCATTACGAGAGATGATAAACGCTATGCTACAAATAACCTTCGGCCAAATCATACTTAAAAAAATTGAACAATAAATTCAAAACAACTTCTGAATATTAAGAAAAAATTATACGTATTGTATTTATTAACGAAAAATTCATTTATATTTCAACAAGTATCACTAATAATTCTATGAAAATTAAATTATTGTACATTATTGCCTGGATCATTTTAGGCAGTATAAATAGTGTTGTTTTGGGAAAACAGTCGACAATTATATTTGATAGTGATTGTTACATCAAGGTATATATTTATCAACCGATAGATAATGCCTATAATGGCGTTACTATTTCAGATGAATTGGATTTGAAACCGAACATTAGTATTACATATCAATTGGATGTTTCTGATTTTTGCTTTGTAAAAATAGCTTATTCCAACGGATTACAATATTCACTGATAATACTGGAAAATGACACTATAAAAGTTTCATTCAAAGAAAACGGTATGATGTTGGCAGGAAGTAATGCTAACGGCAATGTTTATTTAAATAATTTCAACCGATATGCCCATGTTGACTCTATTTTTGACGTACACTTAAAACCCAGCATAGATATTGCCTCCATCAATACAGATTTATACAAAACTTTTTGGAAAGGATTTAATGAAGATTTGGACAGT
>JAVBUX010000157.1:0-8779 GCA_031554915.1 Bacteroidales bacterium
GTTTCCATGTACATAATTTCCGATTAGACCCTCTTCGTTAATATCCTCAGTATGTTCGAAGTAGGAGGCAGGAAGGTGCATTGTAAACAGGGAATCGAGGCGATTGATAAAACGACGTTCTCCACCCATTTCACGGATCAAACCATTTACATCGTGAGGAGCAAAGAAAGAATAGTTCCATGCATTTCCTTCATCAAAGCCTTGTCCGCTGGTTTGTAACAGATCAAATTTTTCCTGAAATACTCCGTTTTTGTTTTTCGGACGGGCAAAACCGAGTGAAGCATCAAAAACATTCCGGTAGTTCAGGGCACGTTGTTGATATGTATCAACTGTCTGTGCCTGATTCAGATGTTGTGCCAGTTGAAGAATCGTCCAATCATCGTAAGCATATTCCAGGGTTACAGATGCTGAAATTCCGCTTGCTTCTATCGGTACATATCCTAACTTGACATATTCTCCTATTCCGTCATAATATTTTTGATTAGAGGTGCTTATGCAGGCTTTGAGAGCCAATTGAGGGTCGATGTCAATTCCTTTTGCAATTGCATCGGAAATCACAGATACGGAATGATATCCGAACATGCACCAGTTCTCATTTCCCATGTGCGACCATATTGGTAACATACCTAATGCGCTTTGTTGGTAATGATTGAGCATAGAATTCGCAAATTGTTTACTCCTTTCACGTTTGATCAGGTTCATCAATGGGTGTTCAGCCCGAAAGGTATCCCATACGGAAAAAACGGTATAATTTTCTGTGCCTTTTTCTGCCTGATGAATATTATGGTCTATTCCTCTGTATCGGCCGTCAACATCCTGATAAATAGATGGGTTAATCATCGTACGGTATAAGGCAGTGTAAAATATCTGTTTCCGGTCGTCATCACCTTGTACGTCGATTACGCTTAATTCATTTTCCCATTTGGATTCTGTTTCATTGCGGATTTGGTCAAAACTCTTATTTCCAACTTCCTTTTCCAGGTTATTCAAAGCTCCTAAACAATCGACAGGCGACAAAGCAACCTTGATTTCAAGAACATCGTCCGTGCTGAAATCAAATTCAAAGAAAGCAGTCAAATGTGTTCCGAACATTTCCGGAAAATTGTTTTCCATTTTGAATTTACGCCACCAACCTTTGTATTTCACTTGTTCATTGTTACGGCAACCATAATTCTTAACCGGTTTGGAAAATTTAATGGCAAAGTGAGTATAGTTCATTCTTGACCAGCCTCGGGTGATCCGATAACCGGTCAAAGTGTAAGGATCTTCCATTCGTAGGTTAGTCATCAGTACTTTTCCATCATAATTATAAATACCATAATCCAGGTCTAAAACAATATGGCCATCACCCTTTGGAAAGGTATATTTATGTACGCCAACTCTGTTTGTAGCAGTGAGTTCCGCTTTGATTTCATAATCATCCAGCATTACCGAATAATAACCAGGTTTGGCAGATTCGGTTTCATGCTTGAATCGTGAGCGGTATCCTTTCTCTGGTTCAGAAGCGGTTCCTTTATCCAGTAAAACCGGTCCGGTTGCAGGCATAATCAGGATATCTCCCAAATCGGAATGTCCTGTTCCATTGAAATGAGTATGACTGAATCCGACTATTGTCTTATCATCATACTGATAACCAGCGCAATAGCGATACGCATCTTTCTGATACACACCATTGATGTTATGTGGAACCATTTCTGTATCCGGACTCAATTGTACTAACCCGAAAGGAGAGCAGGCTCCGGGAAAGGTATGTCCCATGCTTTTGGTTCCTACAAACGGATTTACATAATCGATATATTTGTTTTGTGCTATTCCTGTAGATAAGTAACTAATTGTTAGTATAATAGCTAATTGCCATTTAATTTTTATATTCATAAATCAAAATGAAGATTGTTAAAGAAGTGCAAATATAAAAATATTTCCGCTGATTTTGCATTTATTGCAAAACCAGCGAAAAATCAATTGTTGAATATTAAGCAAAAAAGATTACCACATTAATACCACATGAAATTTTTCGGTTCCGGGTTTGAATTGAGTACTAAAATCGGAGTATGATACATAAAAACCGATTTCTCCTGTCGTGAAGTCAAAATCGTATGTCTGAGTCCAAAGAAATTCTTTTCCATCAACAACTTCGCCTTTGTGTAATACATACGGCATTCCGTTTTTAACTCCATTATCTGCTTCTATGTAAGCAATTACACTGCCGTTTTCATAAATATACTTCGTTAACTGGCTCAAAGGTTTGTAAACGTAGAAATATGAATTTAAATCTCCCGGTTTACCTTTTAATTGCCATTCCTTTTCATTAACTGTAATGGATGTCACATACCAGTTGGTTCCGTACCCGTCTTCTCCATCTATACCTCTGGGTCCCTGTGGACCCATTGGTCCTTCCGGTCCCATTGGACCCTCGCACGCCACAAAGAATAAAACAGCAGTTAGTAGAAATAATATCTTTTTCATGATTTATATAAATTAAAGTTAGTAATCTTGTTTGTTTATTCAGTTCTTCTGCCTCCAGCGCTTTGTCTTCTGGTTTCTGCCTCCCGGCGTTCACGATCCTGAAGATCCTGATCTTCTCTTTGACGGCGACTTTCAGTTTCTCTTCGTTCGCGATCTTGTCGTTCCTGGTTTTCTTTTTGACGACGGTTTTCAGTTTCGCGGTTTTCCCGGTCCTGACGTTCTTGATTCTCCCGTTGGCGGCGATTTTCAGCATCTTTCTGTTCGCGATCCTGTCTTTCGCGAACTTCTTGTTGCCGTTTTTGATCCGCTTCACGATTTTCCCGTTCTTTGCGCTCCTGATCTTCGCGTTGACGACGATTTTCGGCTTCTTTTTGTTCTCGTTCCTGTTTTTCACGAGCTTCTTGTTGCCTTTTTTGATCAGCTTCACGATCTTCCCGCTCTTTGCGTTCCTGATCTTCCCGTTGACGACGATTTTCAGTTTCGCGACTTTCCCGGTTTCGTCGTTCTTGATCTTCTTGCTGTTGTCTGCGATTTTCAGTTTCTTTTTGTTCTCGTTCTTGCCTTTCCCGAGCTTCTTGTTTCCGTTTGTTTTCTGCTTCTTGTTTTTTCAGATCCTGACGTTCTTGATTTTCGCGTTGGCGGCGACTTTCCGCAGCTTCTCGTTCTTGTCTTTCTCTCAATTGATTTTCGACATTTTCTTTGTCTCTGTCTTGTCTTTCCCGATGATTATCCTGAGCTCTGTCGGCGATCCTGTTTCCTTCGATTGGTTTTGGACGATTGGTTCGGTCATCCGGTAATGGTCTGTCAGACCCTCTGGTCTGATCTGAAAATTTTGGTCTCGAAGGAGTGATAGGATCCGGCCTCTTTGAATCTCTGATCTTTTCATCGGTTCTTGGTCTGTCAGGCTTCGGTTTGTCAGGTTTATGTGGTTTATGTGGTCTTGGATGATATGGTGGCCATGGTTTATAATGTCCATGCCTGTGTTTTGGATACCATATATCAGGAAAATAATTATTGGTGTATGAATAATAATTATCATGATAGTAATTGTCATTATAATAATGATTTACATATATATAAGATGATCCGTAGTCTGAAAAATCATCATCATTATAACTGTTATTATTGTTATATGAATAAGAACCGAATTCGGTGTCCTTCTCGAAAAAAGAAGGCGGAATATCATATATATAGTTATTATTGTTGGATATCGGAGTCAGATTGTTGTTTTTGTAAGAAGACAACAAATCGGACGAAGTGAAATCAGAACTTAAATTATCAGAATCTTTCTGGAAGCTGAAAACTTGATTTTTACTTTTTTTCTGTTCAATACTTGCGATCTTTTCTTCGCCCGATTCGATTGTGTCCTGGTTGTCGCTGATTTTTTCAGCAACTACTACTAATTTGTTTTCAGTATTCTGGTCTTGGTTTCTCTTACAACTTTGTGTTGCAACAGTAAAAACTGCGATGCTCATTATAAATACTAGTCGTTTCATGGCAGTAAATTTAGTAGTTTCAAACCAGGTTATATATTAAACATAGGGTTTGTTACTTTATTAAATACGAACAATGTGCCACAATTTGTATTCTATTGATATTCAGATTGATATATTTTGTGTAAAATAGAGACAACGTAAAACCACATTGTGATTTTACGTTGTTATTCATATTTTTACGATATAAATCCGGTAATTTAAATGTTATTTCCCAGCATGTTTTAATAGGGTGGCCAGTTGTTCGACTGTCAATCCGAGAAGTTGGGCTGTGGCTTTTTTATTTCCTCCTGTTGAATCCATAACACAATCCAGAAGTACCATTTTGAGTTCATCAAAATCCAATAGTACTTTTCGGTCTTTCGGATTTTTCGATTTGATGATCTCTTCATTTTGTTCGAGGTACTTTTCAATCAGAATTTTTAGATTTTCGAAGAAATCATTATCTGTTGTCGCTGTATTACTCACAGTAAACGAAGAATTTTCGCTGTAGTCGAAATTATCGAGGGTGATTTCATTTGCCGATATTTCATATCCTCTACAATGTAATACTGCACGTTCTATTACATTTTTCAGTTGACGTACATTTCCGGGCCAGTTGTATTTCTCCATTTTTTCGATGGCTGAGTCTGATATGGAAACATATTTTCGCAGGCTACGGTTACTTTCTTGCAGGAATTTATCAACAAAATGAGGGATGTCGCTTGTTCGTTCACGTAGAGGCGGTAGTTTTATGATGTCGCGGATGCGAAAATAAAAATCTTCTCTGATCAGTTTTTCATTGACCAGTTCTTTTATATTTTTATTCCCCGCTATTACTATATTTACATTACATCTTTGTCTTTCTTCAGAACCTAATGAACGGTATGTTTTACTTTCGATGACCCGTATAAGCATGGATTGGATTTCGATACTGACATTCTGGAATTCATCCAAAAATAAGGTCCCATTTTCTGCTTGTTTTATAAGTCCTTCATTTCCTTTGTGATCAGCGCTCAGAAACCCTTTACGAGCGCCAAACAGGATGCTTTTCAATATATTTTCATCCGTTCCGACGGGAGTGCTACAATTGTAATCAATGAAAATACCTCCTTTGTTGCCTATATTATGAAAATATTCGGCGATGAGTGATTTTCCTGTACCGGTTTCTCCATCAATATAAATGACCGGATTTTCTATCCGGCTACAGTTTTCAACCTGATCAAAAACGTCCTGTATCTTCTTGCAACTACCCATATTGCGTTCCATTTCAACACGGAATTTGTTTTGTTCATTTCGTTGCGATATTTTATGCTGGATAATAATTTTTCGTACTTCCTCCAATACATCTATATTGTCAGATTTATTAATATATCCATGAATCAGATATTCATGTTTAATCCTGCTTTCGGAATATTCTCCAGGCTGACCTGTAATAACCACGATAGGGGAGTATCTGAATTGTTCTTTTCTCCGAATATATTCAATTAATGTGATTCCTGCATGGTCGGTTTCCATCCGGATATCGATCAAAAAGGCATCAATTGGCTCTGTAAATGAAGATATCTTTTCTATAGCGCTTGTAGCACTGTTAGAGGAAATAATTTTATAAGGCGTATCCTGATTGAATTTGTTTCTGGCAAATCTTCGTTCAAGTGTTTCTCTATATGAGTCGGAATCGTCAACAATCATAATGTTGATTGTCTTGTCAACGTTGTACATATTTTACTTTTTAATAATGCAATTAGGTATTATTACTGTCACAGTCAGTCCTTTTTCGGATGAAAAGCGAATCTCTCCTTTCATGTATTGTTCTACTATGTTTTTTACAAGTGATAGCCCGAGTCCGAGGTTCGATTGTTTTTTCGAAACAAAAGGCTGACACAGTTTGTCCAGTTCATTTTCCGGAATACCGATCCCATTGTCGATACATTCTACAATCAGGTCTTTCCCATAATCTTTACAGACAATACAAACAGAATCTTCCGGATCATTAGAATTTGGAAATGCATGTTGATTGGCGTTTGATATCAGGTTGGTAATTACCTGACCGAATAATAACGGAAAACTACGGATGACAATATCTTCATTACAATCGACAAACAGATTGATATTACTTTTAATATTTGGTTTTATTACTTTGATAATATCCTCTATTCGTTGTTTGAGATTAAAATCTGCCTCCGGATCAATGATGTTTTCCTTGATCGTATTCCTGAACGAATTTACCAGATCGCTGATGGTATCTTTGCTTTGAGATATTGTCACCAGGTCGGAATTGATGTTTTTTACAATGTTATAATATTCTTCATTCGGTAATGTGTCTTTTTCTTCTTTTAGGGTATTGATATCTTTGAAAGTTTCGAATAATGTTTGCGTAATACTCCCAAGTGGTTGAGATAATTCATGGGAAATACCACGTACCACGTATGTCAGTAATTCAACTCGTTTTTGTTCAATTAATTTTTGTTGTATAAAATGCAACTCCTCATATTGCATGGCATTATCCAATGCAGCGGCAACATATTCGGCAATGATCTCGAATACAGCCAGTAAAGATGATTTCTTAAATGCATTCAGCTCTGTAGTCTGAAATGATAATACCCCGATCTTGTTCCCTTTTTTATTGAAAAGATTAATGAAGGCAAGCGATTGAGTGGAATGCCCGGAAATAGTATCATCTGGATTAATGACAGCGCTGTCGATGCCTATCGTATCGGCGTATCCTTTGTATTCTACATTCCAGTCATTGAAATATAATACTTCCCGTCCATACTTAATAAAACAGCCGACTGCCGGACGATCGGTCTCACTCATCGAGTGAAAACTAATATCTACCTCGGAGTTGATGTTTTCCTTGCAATATCTTTGCAGCTCATTGTTGTTGTTTTTTATGTAGAGGATGAAGCTGAAATCAGGTAAAGAAGCCAGAACTTCAAGTTCTCTTATCTGAGTATAAATCCCATTGATAAATTCTATTTTTTTCAAATCATTGCCGATTTCGAGAGTGGATACAACCTGTTTCCCGATTTTTGCCAGTAACTCCATGTCTTTTCGGGACTCAACCAATTTTTCGTTCCTCATTTTTAATCCGGAACGTGCCTTTTTCAACTTATTGTTTTGCTTGTTCAGAATGTATAGGAGGACCAAGGCTACAGCACATACGGATAAAATGATAAATCCGATGAACATGGTTTTTTTTGCCCGGATTTCAGCCTCAATCTTTCCTTTTTGGGTATTGTAGTCTTCTTTTTCATTTTCTGTGATTATAGCTGATTCTCCAGAGTAGAGGTTATACCATTGTTTTATTTGCTCAACCTGATTTTTATCGGAAATTAATCTTAATAATGTGTTGTATAACAGTCTTTTCCAGACTCTTGAATATCCTTTTCGAGAGGTTAATACAGAGTCTTCTTCGGCACTTTTATAATAATAATTCAAAGCAAGAGTTGTATCGTTATGTGCCAGGTAGTAGTTGCCTATCAATAAGTTAGATGCCAGATTCTGATATGGATCATCATACTTTTGAAATAAACTATCCGCTTTTTTTATAAGTAGCAAGGCGATGGAATCTGATTCTACATCAACAGGATCCCAATTGTATTTGTCAATTAAATATTTTCGTTTAACATCTGATATGTAGTTCGTTATTTGAGTGGAATCTTTCCCGGATTTCCATCGTATAGTTCCGTCATTACGCAATATTTCTCCGAATATCTGATATAAGTTTGCCAGTTGATATGCATTTTGAGTGCGAGGACCTCCCAATAGGTCTAAGCCTTTTTTGACATTGTCAAAGGCATAATACAGATTCTGAACATTTACGGAGATTGCTTTTTCGTAACTTCCAGCATAAGTATAATATAGGATGGAAAGCTGTGTGGTATCAATATGAAGTCGTTTATCTTGTTCTATTTTTTTTAATGATTTCAATATTGCAGGTAATTCTGTATCCCGATAATAATATCCTAAAACGGCATTTCCAATTAAATAATCGGACTTTGCCCAATTGTACCGTTGGTGATCATATTTTTTAAAAGGTAAAAAATCATTGTATTTTAATTTATTGAGATTTCCACTGAAAATATTGATTATTGAGTCGTAGATTGTAAATGCTTCAGCATATTTACATTCTCTCAATAATAGTCTGGCTTCGGTTATATAGGTAATATTTTCTTCGATTTCTTTATTCTCATAATCGACGTCAAGGTCTCGTATTTTATTGAGATATATTTTCGCCGAGTCAAAATAAGATGTCAGATAGTACGAATAAGCCAGGTTGTTCCAAGCTTTGGCCTTAGCATTATAGTTTTTTGGAGATTGTTGTTCTATTAATTGAAGGGCTTCTAATGACTTATTTTTTGAGTATTCAAAATTTTTATACCGACAATCAAAGGCTTCCTGGTTCAACTTATCAACATTAATAGTCAATTCGGCCGGCTCCATTTTTTTGCTACATGATAACAAAAAAATGATTACTACAATAAATATATATTTGAGAATATTCATTTTACATGCCTGGAATAATGATTGTAAAAATATGAAAAATATTTCAATCATTTTCTATTGACATCGAAATTTAGAAAATCTTCTTATATATATGGCAATACGGTTTTGTGCCTTTATGTTCATAATATTGTTGATGATAGTCTTCCGCTTTCCAGAAAGTGGATGCTTTTTCCAGTGTAGTTGCTACTTTATAACCTTTCTTTGTCAGAGTGTCAAGATCTTTTTCGGCAATCTTTTTTTGTTCTTCATTTCTGAAGAACAGGAAAGACCGGTATTGAGGACCGATATCTGGACCTTGCCCATCGGTTTGGGTAAAATCGTGAGTTTCAAAG
>JAVBUX010000252.1:0-4989 GCA_031554915.1 Bacteroidales bacterium
TCTGTATCAGTTTGCATAACTGTAGTTTTTTGTACTCTGGCTCCGTTGGAAGAACTGAATGAAAATAAGTTAATAGTGTATTGTATAACGTTTTCTGGTAAAATGAATTTCGATTCCGCCTTAATGACCAGGAGCATCACAAAAAGAAAAGTGAACAAAAAAATATTTTTTTTCATATTAAAGTCTTTTAGGTGGAATGATATAAATTATTCAATTCCGTGGTTAAAACTGCAAACATAAATAATTATTTGCAGAAAAAGAAGTTTGAGCCTGATTATGATAAAAATAATTAGAGAGTTAATGTATCTGCATTTCAAATGAGATAATGTACCAATGAAACAGACGACGAACCATCCTCGATATTCCCCAATCTAGAAACTGCTATCCCTGTGCGTTTTGCCATAGATCCAACAGATAACTTTTGCACAACCGGGCTAAATATATATTTTCACCCAATGTTACGAAGATGTTCTTTTGTTTCTGATATAATTTCTCATTTTTAATAACAACTGATATTTTAGCCTGAATATGCGCTTATTGTTTAAACTAACATAATTTAATTACGTAAAAATAAATGGAATATCTATATCTAGTCTTTCTGTCTCCTGAATTTTTTATAACTTTATCAGCAAAAAAAACAAAAATCAGACAATTGTAAGGATATGCCAAAGATAACTGGTTACATTTTCAGGGTTGGGATTACGATGATAAATCAAAACCATCATCATATCTTGACGGGCTTCCTCAAGTAACACAAAGGGAAGATCTTGTAATAATAAATGACTCATTAAATATTCCTGGTTTCGAGCTGGTCAAATCAACCAAATATTCATCCTCTTATTTCAAAATGAGAATGCGCGGCTTACTGTCTTATTGACAAACAGACAGCCTTTAGAGGAGCTCATGGGAACTGATTTAATCTATTTCAATGAAGACTTTAAATGCTTTGTACTGGTACAGTATAAGATGATGGAAAAAGAAAGTGATACTTCGAGATTCAGACTTCCTAATAAGCAACTCTCTGACGAGATTTCCCGTATGGACTCCATTCATAGTTTCATAAAAGAAACAACAGGAAATGGAGTTATTAATGATTACAGAATCAGTGAAAAGCCATTTTTTATTAAGACCTGTCCTCGATTGGAGTTTGATCCGGATAATACAGCTCTAAGTCCTGGGATGTATATACCTCTTGATTACATTCGGATGTTAGAAAATGATAAATGTATTGAAGGAAAGAACGGAGGAAAATCAATTACTTTTGATAATGTTGGCAGATATTTTGATAATACAGCTTTTAAAACAATAGTCGAAGGAGGTTGGATCGGGACAAATCAAAATCAGTCATTGCTTATTGAAAAAATGATAAAAGACATTTTGGAAAATGGAAAAACAGCTGTTATCGCAATAAAAAAAAGAATCGGATTAACGAACCAGCCAAGAAATCGTTCCAAAAGGAGATCTTAAGATGTTCTTGGTGATAGCCTCAAACATGATCGGATTGACGTACTCAAATGGGACGCCGATAAACAGCGTGTGAAAAATGGCTGTACCAACAAGCTGAAGCAAACAGCAGCAGAGATCAATTCAGCCATTCATTTTCGATGGACACACTTAAGACCCTGATGTACAACTCATATATACTGAAAAGATTTTTTGAGCTGTCTGGGTTTAAGCCGAACAGAAAGATAAATGCTAAGTTTGTCAAAGAATTAATTGATATAGCGACCTACAGGGCAGCATGAATATCGTAAACACTATATGATTTAATAACGAACCATTGTTGTTAATATTTCTTCCACCTGTTTTACCGTACCGTCTTTGATCAACACGTTTTTATTCTGATCCAACAGATAGAGGCTGGGAATTGCCCTTAGGTCGTACAACCCTTTCGATACAATCGTATGTTCCTCATCGTAAGCGTTTATCCATGTTGAAGGTATCTGGGACTGATAGGAATGCCATTCGTTCAGGTTTTTATCGGGATAAATAGCGAGTATTTTCAACTTGTTTTCTTTTAATAACTTTGAAACCAGAGTTGATGCAGAAAGAGCTGTTTTTACTTCTCTACAAGCTTCGCATCCCGGATTATAGAAAAATACCAGCAGATATTTCACCTTGATTCCGTACATCTGCTTTTTTGTTCCATTAGAAAGCGTATAAATAAAATCGGTTGCTATTGTTCCTTTCCGGTTCTTCAACACAGCCTTCAATTGGTAAGTGAACTGGCTTTTTTCAACTTCATTCAATATCCCTGAAGCATTGATATATCGTAGAACATGCAAGTAATATTCTTCGTTGCGTAAAGGTGAATTAGGATCATAAAGGTATTTTTCCAATAACTCTGAGAACAACATAAAAAGGCATTTTTTATTTTCAGCCCGGTAGAGCATCTCATAAATAGCGCCTTTTTGTAACGGTTCTCCCACATGAGAAAGTATAGCTATAAAATCGGAAATTGCCTGTTCTGTAATCTCCGGATACTGAATTTGAGTGGTATCTGTGAAATCATAATTGTCCCAATAGTGGATACTAAGGTATTCAGCACGTAATTCCGGATCGGTTATGTTTGCTGGTATATCGGGCAAATGGAACGCGGATTTCTTGGTTTGCTGCACTTGCTGAGTACTGTTTGAACAGGACACAATACCAATCATAATCATGCCGCTACAAAATAATACAGGAACGGTTCTCCGTGTAAGTTGTTCTTTGATAAGATCTTTCAGTCTCATGGTTTCAGTGTTTTATATCTGATACATATATCTGACTTTCAGATATATATTGTTTATTATCTTCTGAATTTCTTTGTTCTCTGCAACAGGAATACACATACACGGCCAAAAACGGCACCAAACTGTATTTGTAATGACGGAGTACAAACTCACGTGTCTTTTTCAGTAACTGTGGTTCTGTCGGTTGGTTTTCTACTGTTACATATGGATAATTCTTTTCTATTATCATATATTTTTCTATTTTCTGAAACTTCTTTGTACCATTTCAGGCGTTTGTATGATTCATTCAGTTTTGGGTATTTTTCCTGAGGAATGTAGGTTGTCAGTCCGCTGTGCGAAGTAATTTCAAAACCTCCATAACTTGGCATAAAATGATCGGAAGACAATTTGTAAATGACGCATTGTCCGATTGCCTGTTGTAATTTGTTTAGTTGTTCGGCTGCCATTGAGTGCGAAAAGCTGTCGTAGAAATCAAAAAACAAATCCTTACCGTTCCGGTCAAAGCGTTGGATGCTTTCGTCCGGATATAATGGACACATACATTCTTTTATTGCATCAGCAATTTTTTCTAATTGATCCGTATTGATCAAACTCAATGTGAAAGACCCATAATCACCCTGCCTTATTCTGTAATCATTCGCTACCAGTTCCATGAACTTTTTTAAATCAGTTTCTCGCTCCGACAGGTAAGACAGGGCTTTAGGGTAAATAGGGGCAAATCCAGGCGAAACGATTTCCGCTGAAGATGCTATGATGTAGTCGGTTTTGTCTTTCAGTTCCCAGGCTACTTCAATGCCGGCCATGTGACAAGCTTCAAAGATGATAAAGTCGAACATTTCCTCGGGAATAGCGTCTGCAAAACCGGATAACTCCATTTCCGATTGCCCGTCCATGCCGATTGAGCGAAGTCCGGGCTGGGAATAAGTTTGTTCCGGCATCCACCCGGAAGCATGTGAGAAAAATACCAATCCATAAGACCTTGAAGGATAGAGCGACTCGATTTCTCTTAACACGGTTCTGAAAACAGTAGTATCGGCAGTATTGCATTCTTCGTAATTCCGGGCGATTGTTGTTGTATTTTTTCCATTGCTCCCCCGGACTATTTCTATCAACTGCGGATTACTCTCGCGGGTATCCTGAAAAACCAGGACGCTGCAACCTGCAGGTATAGGTGTTGCCATTAGTTGTTCTATTTTACCGGGAACTTCATAGGTCAGGTTGTTATCACCTGCTATGTAAAATAATATGGTTCGTTGAGGTTGTTGGATCTTACATTCGTTCTTATCATCCGTACAAGCTGTAAGAAACAGATACAAGCAATATACAGGCAATGTCATCCTTATGAAATGCCAATATGAACGAAAGTCTGTTTTCTGCCTGTATTTTTCTTTCATCTTTATTATTATTTTATGGTGCGGACACAGCGAGCATTGTGATCAGTATCAGTTTTCAATGAATAATAGGTATATGTGTTTAGACCATGACGGACAATCGGATTTGAAGGATGAACAGAGATGGCATAATTTCCGGATGCTTCACCATCCTGGGTGGATGTAAAATATAAGTTTGCATTAGCGGTGCTTGATTTATTGATATAGTTGTAGTAACTAAAATTTCCACCTGTGTTCCGGATGTAAGTAAATATAGCAAGCTGTTCTCTCATGGTAGGCATACGCCAGTCACTAAACCCTCCTGTAGTCAAGGCTGCACAGCTTTTGGAATTGATCGGATTGTCCTGAGGTTTCGCTGGTGGTTCGGTGTGAGAGAAAGTTGATGCTTTCCGATTAACATATCCAAACCAGTTGGTTTTATTTGGCAAATCTTTTAACTGAATCAACAAATCATTATCTAATCCTCCTTCTTCTCCTGTATCTATGACATCCGCTGCGCGAATGATATAAGCGGAAATTCCATTAATTTCAAAAATTACATCACCAAACAGACCGTCCGGACTGGTAAGCCTGATTTTTGCCTTGGCGGAACCTATTGTTCCTCCCGTTGTCATGTCATCTTTTAATGTGAAGGATACGATAGTTTCACCGGCCGGTTTTTCATCTCCAACATTGAAACTTATGGATGAAATAATATTTTGTGTATTCGTTATTTCCGCAACTTTCCATCTTGCATTGGAATTTATCTTGAAAGAACACGGTTTGCCATCCATTTGATAAAAATCATTTACTTTTGGAACCGCTGTATAATTGGTTTGCCGGACGATGACTTCTTTTTCCTCAGTGATTCCTTCATCACTGCTTGC
>JAVBUX010000021.1:0-15317 GCA_031554915.1 Bacteroidales bacterium
ATAATTTTTCATTCTTCGCATCATAAACCGAAAATGAATACGTCGGATTCCAAAATTCATCATATTTAGACTCAATAATGTACATTTTATCATTATGAATGGCAATATGGAAAGGGGCATCAAAACCATCAATCTTTGTTACAGCATCAGTTTTAGCATCAATCCGTTGTAAGGCGGCATTAAGACTATAATCATTTGCAACAACATAAACGTCGCCCTGACTATCTACTTGCAACTTTGTTGGATTAAGAGCAACAGTCAATGTTTTTAAAACACTGAAATTATTAATATCGATCACAGAAACTGTTTTGTCATAACCGATAGGCTTATCATAATCCAATCCTCCACTATTTGCCACATACAATTTTTTGTTAGCAACAACCACTTCTTCCGGGCAACGTCCGACTTTCACCTGTTTTTCGACCTGCAATGATGCTGTGTCTATACGAGCAATATAACCATCGTAATATGTAACATAAACTTTACCTTCGTATGCAACTAATGATCGTGGTTTTTGCAATTGACCGGCATTTTCAGATTCAATAGCACGGAATAATTTTCCAGTTTTATCGGTCACTAAAATTTTAGCCGATTTGCTAACTGTAATATACATTTTGGATCCATAAACGATCATACTATTTCCGGTATCTCCCAAATCTTTTCCATTAACAGCTCTATATACTTTACTACTCAGACTTTTTGCCGCAAAATCATAATATGACAACGATGAATTATTCAGTCCGTCTAACCCACTGTGCAGAATATAAGCTCCATTTGTTACTACTGGAGGATTTTCCTGTATAGGATCATCATCATTACATGATACAAAAACAACTGCTGATAAAGCCAGCAAACAAATACTTAATTTTAAATTTTTAAGCAACATAATATAATTTGATTTATAAATTAATTTTCCCGATTAAAACTCCAGTTTCAATGATAAGCGATAAGAACGCCCAGGCATTGGATACCACTTGATGACTTCGTACGATTGATCTGACACATTCAGCACATCGCCTTGTATTCTCAAATTAGTCGTTTTGATTTTTAATGTTTTATTCAACGAAATATTCTGATCACAGTAACCATTGATACGATTATCAGGAATATTTTGTGCCAAAGAATATTTCAATCCTGTCATAATTAGATTATAACTGACATTTACCCATGGGTTTTCTATGCTAATGACAACAGATCCACTATTTTCGGGTGTATATGGTATTTGATTTTTATAATGTTTATCCGATTTATCGGTTACATCGATAGCCTTTTGATAACTATAATTGCCTGAAATTTCCAATTCCCACTGTTCTTTCAAATGAACTTTCGTTTTTAAGTTGACATCAACACCTCGGGCATCCACTTCTCCTGCATTCATCATCTTCCAGATAAATAAAGTAGGAATAGCTATTATTTTATCATGCACCTTGTTATGATAAACATCTGTAGAGGCAATCAGGTACGGGATTGTTTCAGATAAAGATCCGGTCCAGGTAAGACCGATATTATATTGTGTAGCAGTTTCCGGAAGCAAATTAGTATTTCCTATCCTGGAATAATATAAATCATTGAAAGTCGGGACTCGAAAAATATTTTTATAAGAAACCCGTATCCTCAAATCAGTTTCATCAAAAGGCAAATATGATATGCTCAATGCCGGAGAGATTTTTTTCTTATCATCCGGAACATTTCCACTTTCAACTTTTTCTGTGATATAAGTCCCTAATAATCGTCCTGTAATGGATAACTTACGATTATTGTATTGAGCTGACAAAGCTGTCAATGAAGTAAGTCGTTCAGGGAAAGGACATTTCGGAAAGTTATTCCACAAAGTGTTGATGAATACATCTTCCGCCAGAGAAAAAGACAACCCAACAGGTAATTTATATAATGCAGTACCCGAAATATAGTATTCATCTTGCTTATATTCATCCTGTTGATCGTATTGGGGGTTTATATAATTAGTATATACATGGTTGTACTTAACCTGCCCCTGCAGACTTATCCGTTCGTTCAATTGGTTCTCATAATGTAATTGAGTGAAAAAATTATCATCAACCAGGCGTTCTCCTGAGGGATATGGGTTATATAAAATTACGGGACCTGGCAATCCTCTATCGGAATCATAATAATATGCTTTAAGACTCATTTTTCCATTTTTCCGGAAATCCCCATATAGATTCAATTCGGCATTAAGAGATGTCAAATCACTATTTTTGCGATTTGCTTCAACCATTTCGTTTCCATTCTTCAAGGTATATGGATAATTTCCATCTGTTTTTTGCCAATTTCCAAAAACTGAAGCAGAGAAAGTATCATTAAACTTTTGAGCATAATTTAAAGATGGGTTCAGGAATCCGAAAGATCCCGCTTTCATTTGGACTTTTCCGGAATATTTATTATCTTTAAAGATCGGTTGTATTGTTTTCAAATTCAATGACCCTGCAGAAGCAATGATCCTTGCAGTCTGAAAGATATCATCCGATTGTCCGACAGCAAGAGAAATCATGCTCAGATTATCCAGAGAAAAGCGACCTATATCAACCTGTCCGGATTGGGCATCACTAACAGTAACCCCATCGTAGCTTACAGCCGTATGAGTTGGCCCCATTCCACGTATAGATACGGTTTTAAGACCTCCCAACCCACCATAATCTTTCACTGTAACTCCAGAGAAGTTTCGTACAACATCTGAAAGCGATTGGATCCCTATCCTATTGAGATCCTTGTTGTCCATCACCTGCAAAGGGACGGCAGATCGTGTTGTTGAAGGGCGTAAACCGGACACGTGTACTTCATCGAGATGGCCTCCGTCTAAAGTATCACGAACAACTGCCTGCGCTTCTATTTCCAACGGAATAAAACACGACAATACGAAAAAATAAATGAATCTGTATAAATTTGTCTGCATGTCTTCTCAGCCTTTTTCCTCGAAAGCTTTCGAAATGAATAATAAGCATCGGCAGGTCTTCTGACTTACTCCTGTTTTGCACGCCTTCCCATTCCAATTGAGAATTGAGAATTGAGAATTGAGAATGAAATCTCTACGTTATTTCAAACATAACGAAAAAATTCATTCTCAATTCTCAATTCTCAATTCTCAATTGCCTTATAGTGGCTAAGTATTGTGCAAAACATTAAAGAGCTTACAGCAGCGGGACTGTCCTGGATTTACACCAGGTTCCCATTTTAATCGTATTCTCCGGATGGAGAACTCGAACCGTTGCGATTGCAAAGGTAGATAAAATTTTGAGACGACCAAATTAGAAAACAGAATTAACAAAAAAAATGAAGGGAATGAAAATACGATCTTCATTCCCTTTATTTTTATTTATTTCTCTTTTTATTCAACACCAGCAAGTCGCGGGTCAATCATAATACGTCCACAGTGTTCGCAAACAATGATTTTTTTACGTAACTTGATATCCATTTGTCTTTGAGGTGGAATTTTATTAAAGCAACCACCGCAGGCATCACGTTGAATGTAAACAACTGCAAGACCATTACGAGCGCTTTTTCTGATTCTCTTGAATGCAGTTAGCAAACGTGGTTCGATTGTAGTTTCGATCTGTTTTGCTTTTTCGCGCAATTGTTCTTCCTGTATTTTAGTTTCGGATACAATTTCGTCCAATTCTTCTTTCTTCATTTTCAGGTCAACCTGACGATCTTCCAACAACGTTTTACTTTTTTGGATTTCTTCGTTAACCATTTTAGAATCGGCAGTAGCCTCACGAATTTTCTTTTCAGCTAACTCCACTTCCAATCCCTGAAATTCTACTTCTTTAGAAAGACTATCAAATTCACGATTATTACGTACATTATCCAATTGTTCCTTGTATTTTGTAATCAAGGCATTGGAATCCGAAATTTTAATTTTTTGCTGACCAATAGCGGCTTCTATATCTTTAACATCCAGTTGGAAATTTTGGATACGTGTCTGCAATCCTGCAACTTCATCTTCCAGATCCTGCACTTCCAATGGTAATTCTCCACGAAGCGTTTTAATCTTATCTATTTCCGACAACATCATCTGCAGTTGATACAGGTTACTCAGTTTTTGTTCAACCGACAGTTCTTTATCAGAAGAACCTTTAGTTTCACTACTTTCCACCATTGTAGTTTCCTCCACAGTTTTTTCTGTTGCTTTAGATGTTTTTGCAGCTGTTTTTTTTACTTTTTCGGGGCTTTCAGCTACCACACTTTCTTTTGTAACTTTCTCTTTTGCCATATTTTAGATCAGATGTATTTTACCGGATTTGAGTTCATTGTTGAAAAATGAAGGGCAAAGTTAGGTATTTTTTTTGTAATAATGTCAAAAAATAACTCTTTTGTACAAATTTCGGATTCATAGTGTCCGATCACTGCCAATAATATCTGTTTTTCGACATCGTAATAGTCATTGTACTTTGCTTCCCCTGTAATAAAGATGTCTGCTCCATAACCAATAGCTTCCGGTATCAAAAAAGCTCCACTTCCCCCACAGATAGCCACTTCTCGTATTTCCTTATTCCTTAACGGAGAATGTTTTAGCACATCCAGTTGGAAAATCTGTTTCAATCTAAGCAGAAAAGAATTTTCATCTTCCGGAAGAGGCAACTCCCCTACTACACCCGATCCGACTGATTTCCAATCGTTTGAAAGAGGATAAAAATCGTAAGCAGGTTCTTCATACGGATGAGATGCCAACAAGGCACGGAGTACCGATGTTTTTTTATACACGGGAAGTATCGTTTCAATGCGCATTTCAGGCTCTGTATGCAGTTCTCCTATTTTACCGACAAAAGGATTGGCATCCTGTTTTGCCCTGAATGTACCTTCTCCTTCCAGATTATAACTACAAGAATCATAATTTCCAATATGCCCGGCTCCGGCATTAAACAAAGCCGTCCTCACGGTTTCTGCATATTCGGAAGGAACAAAAGTAACCAGTTTGAGCAAGTTCTCTTTTTTCGGACTCAGTATCCGTATATTTTGCAAGCCTATTTTTTCTGCAATTTTGAAATTGACACCTCCGGAAGCATTATCCAGATTTGTATGAGCGGCATAAATAACAAGATCATGTTTACAAGCCTTGATCACACAACGCTCAATATAATTACATCCGGTAAGCGTTTTTAACGGTTTGAACAACAATGGATGATGTGAAATAATAAGGTTACACTCCAATTCGAGAGCTTCATCGATTACTTCTTCTGTAATATCAAGACACAATAATACTCCCGATAATGTTTGGGAACTATCTCCCACCTGTAGTCCTGAGTTGTCAAAACCGTCTTGCAGAGGCAGTGGGGCAAAGTCTTCAAGAATTGAAATTATTTGAGAAATCTTCATAAATAACTGTTATTTTCAGCAAATGTATAATTTTTTTGTGTTATCAACAACTTATCAACAACCGATCCTCAATTGTTGATAAATATTCATGTTAAGTAACAAAAACGTAAACATTTTTTCACAGAAAAAGGATAAATTTGTACAGATTTTAACGAAGATTGATATTTTTTACTAATTAATATTTTTATGGCAAAAAAGATTTACTTTCTAATGTGCTGTATGCTATGTATTTCCTTTGCAATACAAGCGCAGGTTTCTGTCAAAGGTATCGTTTTGGACAAAGACACCAAAGAACCTTTAATCGGGGTGACAGTTTATGAACCCTCATCAAAAAAATCGGCAATTACTGATTTGGATGGTAGTTTTACTTTGAAATTACCGTCTTTGGATAATCGCAAAATTGAATTTACTTATATTGGTTATCTGAAAATGGAAGTCCCTGTAACAGACAATATGAGAACCGTTCTTATGGCACCAGATGCAGTAGTACTAGGTGACGTAATAGTTACGGGATCGATAGGTATTCAGCGAAAAACACCTGTAGCAATGTCAACAATTGAACCTCAAGACATTGAATATAAATTAAGTACGAAAGAATTTCCTGAAATTTTGAATACTACTCCAGGAGTTTATGCAACAAGAGACGGAGGTGGATTCGGAGATTCACGTATCAATGTCCGCGGATTTGAATCACAAAATACAGCTGTTTTAATCAACGGTATCCCGATGAATGACATGGAATGGGGAGGGGTTTATTGGTCAAACTGGGGTGCATTAAATGATGTAACCCGTTCATTACAAATACAGCGAGGACTGGGAGCTTCAAAAGTATCAGCACCTTCTGTCGGAGGGTCTATTGCTGTACTAACCAAAACAACAGAAGCAAAAAAGGGGGGATCTGTTTATTATGGAATGGGACCCGATGGTTACAACAAAATATCAGCAAATTTTTCATCAGGAATGACAGACAACGGTTGGGCTATAAGCGCTCTGGGAGCAAAAACCTGGGGTGATGGCTACATACTCGGAACAGAATTTGAATCATATACTTATTTCCTGAATATTTCTAAGAAAATCAATGATCAACATCAACTGGCATTTACTGGATTAGGTGCATGGCAAGAGCATAACCAACGCTCAAAATATGATAAAATGTTGATTACTGAATGGCAAAAACAACGTGATTTGTACCAATTTAACCCTACTTACGGTTTTGACAATGACGGACAAAGGAAAACTGCTAATTTCAATCATTATCACAAACCTCACCTTTCATTAAACCACTATTGGACTATTGATGACAAATCTAGTCTATCTTCCAGCCTTTATCTATCGATTGGCCAAGGTGGCGGGTATGCGTGGAGAGGTTCCAGCTATACCAGTTTATATGGGGTGGACAGCAATACTGGCATCTTGAATACGGCCTACAGAGGTATTGACGGATATATGGATTATGGTAAACTACAAAGAGAAAATGCAGCTAATCCCAACGGATCTGTTGCTGCCATTACAGATTCTCGAAATAATCACACATGGATCGGGCTATTATCTACTTACACAAAAAAAATAAATAATATTGATTTCTACGGGGGGCTCGACTTACGATATTACAATGGTTTTCACGACGGCGTGATCGTTGATCTCATGGGCGGGAAATACTTTATTGATCCAGCTCGTGCCGGAGTTAAATATTCCCAAAACGCAGGAAATCCTTCCTGGGTAAATGAAAAACTTGATGTAGGTGATGTTGTTTACCGTGATTATAACGGATACATTGTTCAAGAGGGCGTATTTGCCAATGCAGAGTACACAAAAGATAAATTAAATCTCACTATCGGAGGTGCAATCTCCAATAGTTCATACTGGAAAGTAGATCGTTTGTATTATGATAACGAGAAATCAGATGTAGGAAATTTCCTTGGTTTTACAGCGAAGGGAGGAGCTAATTATAACCTGACTGAAAATCATAACGTATTTGCTAATTTGGGATATATATCAAGGGCTCCTTTTATGAGTGGAGGATATCTTGTTTCTATTGCTACCAGCAATGCAACAAACCCCAATGCCGTTAATGAAAAATTATTTTCTTTTGAACTTGGATATGGATACCGTTCTTCCATTTTAGCTGCTAAAGTTAATGTTTATAGCACTAATTGGAGAGATAAAACAATGGTTCAACGTTTAGGAAATGGAGAAGGCACAATCAATATGGAAGGAGTAAACGCACTTCACCAAGGTATTGAAGCTGAGTTCACATTAAAACCTGTTAAAAATTTTGAAGTTAAAGGTATGGCTTCTATCGGCAACTGGAGATGGACAAACAACGTAACCGGTTATTATTACAATGATAATGGACAAGCTGTTGACAAATCAGGGAATGTTGTAGATCCCTTATCTCCGGATCATGCAAAAGCTCAAATTAATATGAAAGGAGTTAAAGTTGGAGATGCAGCACAATTACAATTGTATCTTGGAGCAGACTACCGATTTCTTAAAGATTTCTCAGTTGGACTTGATTACCTGCATCAGGCAAATAACTACGCAGGATACGATCTCCCTAAAGCAAATGCAAACAGTGTCTATACCATCCATACTCCGTGGAAAATACCAGATGCCGGCACATTAGATTTGAATGCAAGATACCGGTTCAAAATAGGTGATCTGGACGCCACCCTAAGTGGAAATATCAACAATGTATTGAATCAGGTGTATATTGCCGATGCAAAAGATTTGAAGGTTACAAATGAAACTCCAAGCACATGGCAGGATGTAGCTGTAATGTATGGCTTTGGAAGAACATTCTCGGTTGCCATCAGAGTAAAATTCTAATTAATAAAACATTATCAAAATGAAAAAATATATATTTTTATTATCGATTGTTGTTGCAGGCCTCTTTACGGCTTGTGATTATAACGAGAAAAATTTCCCGGGATACGAAGATTTATCTAAGCCAGTTAATATAGCAAAATACGACTACACGATTCTTCCCGGAGATATCACAATTATTGTCAATGCATTAAATGCCAAGAAGACTCCGGCCGATTCTGCTATGGCAAAAACATTGAATGCAGACAAAATGTTCTCAGATGCAGCTCCAGCTGCTACATTAGTACCTTATGTACTTACCAATAAATTTTATTCTGCAGACAAGACATCTTCAGCCAATGTAACTTATCAGTATAAGGAAGGACGTTCTGCGACTTTAACTAAATTATCTCAGCCAATTTATACATTGACTACCAATGATTATAAACTGGTATGGGGAACTAATTATGTAGAAGCTCTTACACCTGCGAAAGCTCCAAACACAGAAATACCTAAAGTTTTGGCAGCTGACTTTCCTAATGCAGTAGAGGGTGATTATAAAAGTGTTGAGTATAATTATTCAACAGAAGAGCCTACTGTATCGCAAGTAGAAGTCAAATATCTCTCCGCCGATTTTGAGGGAATCGCTTCCGGAACCGGGGTAGCAACTGCTTTGGACGGCTGGATCAATAAAGACCTGAAAGGAAGTATTTTCTGGCAAACACGTGCTTTTAGTGGTAATCAGTATTCTCAAGTATCTGCTAATAACTCTAAAACAGAGAATGAAGTTTGGTTGATTTCTTCCGCTGTGGACTTGAAGCAAGCAATCAGTCCTAAATTCAGTTTCTTTGTAACAGCAGGCTATTATAATGCAGCATGTCTTTCCATCATGGTTTCTGAGAATTTTAATGGAACTGAAACCGGTATCAAAACTGCAACATGGACAGATATAACTAATAAATTCACTTTACCTACCGGTCCGGCTTCAGGTTATGGAACTCTTGCTTCTGCCGGAGAAATGGATTTCAAAGCTTATGCCGGTAAAAAAGTATATGTTGCATTTAAATATGTTGGAAATGGAATCGACAATTCAGCATCCACAACTTTCCAAATCGACAATGTTAAGATCAGCGAAGTGAAATCTGCAATGTCTGTAAAATCGACTGTAAAACAAGATGCAGTATATCAATTCACTAGTGGTAAATGGGCCCCAGCTCCAAGTTCTATCATTATTATACAACCAAGCGATTACACAACAATGGGCGTTACTTATCTGGGTACAACAACAGCTGTGAATTACATACCCCAATACCTGTCTCAGAAACTGCCTTATGCACAGGAAGGAGCTGTTTATTCTGTTGTTTACAAAAGCGGATCAGGAAACGCATATTACGCCGACGAATATACATTTACAGGAGGTAATTGGAAGGTGAACTCATTTGTTGAAACACTGACCAGCCAATTTGTCGTATCTAATACCGGATGGGTATTCGACCCAACCTTGTATGTAACGATGCAAAAAGGTAAAAATCCGACTGACGATTATATGATGATGGTATTGTATGTAAAAACACAGCCTTATTATACGGCAAATCCAGCTCTGGTCAGCTCTTACGGAGATTCTGAGTATTATTATGGATTCAGCGGAAATTATGGAAACATTTCTTTACGTGAAAGTGATCGTATAAAAGACACCACTTTCCCAAGCAGTGGATCTGCTGCAGAGAAATCAGCATTCTTTACTCAACGGACACAAGAAGGTTTAGGCATCTACCTGTCGCTTAAATTCCCGACAGCAACGCCTCAGGTAAGTGGTATTGATGTATATGCATTTGTCACAACCAATATTTATGATGGGGCAACTACAGTTACCAAAGTTTTTAAATACCAATGTATTGGCGATAAAAAATGGAAATACATTTCTGACGAAGCAAAGTAATTCTTAGTTCTAAGACAATCATTACCAATTAAATAGATTTCAGAGCGTTGCGAGTTTAACTTGCAACGCTCTGATTTTTTTTACCTTTGTATTATTACATCTGAACAATATAAAAAATAAAAGGCATGCCTAAATGACATGCCCTTCAGATGATATTTTAGTATAAATTAGAATAAATATCCTACAGAAACTTTGATATTTCCGTTATACAGGTTATTATCTTGCTTTTCTTTATTTATTTTTAAGAAGCCATAGTCATAACCTAAGCCAATGATAAATTTTTCAAATTGAAGATTCAGACCAACAGTCGCTCCCATATCAAAACGATTAGACCATTCTTCTCCATCTACTTTTCCAAAATAATTTTCATCACTACTTTCAGACTCACCATTAAATTTATACGTATCTTTTATTTTTCCTCCAATTCCATATCCAAAATACATACCCAAAGAAGGATTTAAAGAAAGATTTTCTCCTACTCTAATTTTATACAATGCAGAAATAGGCAACTGCAAATAACTTGGATTAACTTTTGACTCATATTTGTAACTATAACCATCTTCACTACCTTCAGAAGATGTATTTACTCCTAATGTAGTATAGTATAAACCTGATTCTAAACCAAATTTTTGAGTCATCATGTACTGAGCCATAACTCCAACATGAAACCCAGGTCTGAAGTTTACTTTTGCATCATCATCCGAATTATCTTTAGCACCATAAATAGTAGATGCATTGAATCCGGCTTTGACACCCCAATTAAATTGTGCACTGGCTGACACTGCCACAGCGAAAAACGCAATAATAATTAATACTTTAGTTTTCATAAAAAAATAAATAAGATTTTCATTAGCCCCTACTCTATTATTAATAGGATTTTCAGGTTCCTCCTTTTAGATATTCAAAAAGCTCTACAAAAATCTTGCCATTTTTTTTACACCAACTTATAGAACAACATTTAAACAATATTGTATAAAATAAAGACAAATCCGGATGCAAACGAAAAAAATTGAATAAATTTGCAAGCTTTTTTTAAGACAATAAATAAGATGAAAAATAAACCTATAGAGGCTAATTCGCACCCCAGCCCCCACATGCCACTCAAAGCAATGGGGATTATCATTGCTATCGGAATTGTTTATGGTGATATAGGAACTTCTCCTCTCTATGTTATGAAGGCTGTATTAAATGCATTACCTCATAATCATCCGGAATATATTATTGGAGCCGTATCCTGTGTGATTTGGACCCTAACTCTTCAGACTACGGTTAAGTATGTTATGATCACTCTAAAAGCGGACAACCGTGGGGAAGGTGGAATTCTCTCATTGTACGCATTAATTCGAAAAAAATATCGATGGGCTTATGTTATTGCTGCTGTGGGAGCTGCCACATTATTGGCCGATGGAGTTATCACTCCTGCAATTACTGTTACTTCCGCAATAGAAGGTTTACATAATGTTTACTCTCAGATACCTGTGATTCCGATTTCCATAGGAATAATTTTGATTCTTTTCCTCCTTCAACCATTCGGAACAGCATCATTGGGACGATTTTTCGGAGTAATTATGCTAGGTTGGTTTTTCATGCTTGCCACCCTGGGACTCTCCAATTTCATTGAATATCCAGCTATTGTTAAGGCATTTAACCCTATATATGCTATTCGTTTTCTAATTGAATCTCCTCATATACTTATTATTTTAGGAGCGATATTTCTTTGTACTACCGGAGCCGAAGCATTGTATTCAGACTTAGGGCACTGTGGACTGCACAATATCCGGATATCTTGGATATTTGTCAAAGTATCATTGATACTGAATTACTTAGGACAAGGAGCCTGGGCTATTAGTAATCCGGATTTAATTGTTCCGGATGTGAATCCTTTTTTCGAAATCATGCCCTCATGGTTTTTCATTATTGGAGTCACAATGGCAACTCTGGCCGCCATTATTGCCAGCCAGGCACTGATCAGTGGATCATTCACCGTAATTACAGAAGCTATCTCCATGACTCTCTGGCCTAATATTAAGATTAAATACCCTACGGAAATCAAAGGACAGATGTTTATTCCAGGAATCAATTACATATTGATGTTTCTCTGCATCCTGATGATCTTGGTTTTCCGATCATCTTCACACATGGAGGCCGCTTATGGACTTTCCATCTCAATCACCATGTTAATGACTACTATGTTACTCTTTTTGTACATGAGGGTCATTAAATTTGCATTGTGGAAAGCAATTCCTATTACTTTATGTTTTCTGACAGTTGAAAGCGGATTCCTTGCTGCCAATAGCATTAAATTCGCACATGGAGGTTTCATCACCATTCTGATTGCAGGGGTCGTATTCTTCATCATGGTAATATGGTATAATGGACGACGGATTAAAAACAGATGTGTCACTTATGAAAAAATTGCACCAATAATCCCTATTTTGGACAAACTAAGTGAAGATGAACTAATTCCGAAATATAGCACCCATTTGATGTATGTAACCCGGGCTAAATACAAAAACGAAATTGAAAGTAAGATTATTTATTCATTAATCAGCCGGCAACCGAAACGTGCTGATACATATTGGTTTGTTTATCTCCATCGGAGTGATGAACCATACGAATTTAAATACAAGGTAACTACATTTATTGAAAAGAAGATCTTCCGCATCGACATTGTTGCCGGATTCAAGCTGGGAATACACATGGATGATTATATCCGGAGAATCGTTGATGAAATGGAGATAAATGGAGAAGTTGACCTGGTGAGCCGTTATCCTTCATTAAAAGATATGAATGTCAGGGGTGACTTCCGGTATATGGTTGTTGAACGTATTGCAAGGAATAGTTTATCGCTTCCTTTCCTTAAAAAGACAACTTTGTACCTGTATGCGATGATTAAACGGTTTACGACATCCGACACCCAAATCCTTGATTTGGATCCATCAAACGTAACCGTTGAATCAGCACCTTTGGTTAGAAAGTAATCTTCGAATTTATTCTGCTAATTTTTTAGCTACTTCATCCAACTGTTTGTACCATTCTTCCCCAAATTTGCGGATCAATGGTTCTTTTAGAAATTGGTAAGCTCTCAAGCCATTCAATTTCCCCAGTTTTACTGCAGCCTGGCAGACACTCCAACGGTGATAATTTACCGCGCGGAATTCTCGGTACTTTGCTACACGAATGGGATACAAATGACAGGATATAGGCTTATAAAAAGAGACCTTACCCTCACGATAAGCTTTCTCTATGGCACATTTACAAATGCCATCCTCATCGTAACAGGTAAAAACACAATCTTTCCCATCGACAATAGAAGTAACAAATTCATTGTCTTCATCTAAATAAGCAACTCCTTGTTTTTCAATCACTTTTTGTGCTTCAGGAGAAAGATCATCCCAAACATGAGGCAATACTTCACGCAACAACGGCAACTCTTCTTCTTCCAATGGAGCGCCGGACTCTCCTTCAACACAACAAATTCCTTTACATACGGATAAATCACAGAGAAACATCTCCTCGACTACATCCATACTAACTATCGTATCTTCTATTTGTATCATATCTTTTCTAATTCCTTTCCTTTGTTTTGTTCGTCAAAAACACCATTATCATATACCAAACAGCCATTTACAAAGGTTTTTACTACTTTATTTGAAAAGATCTGTCCTTCAAGCGGAGACCAGCCACATTTATAATATAGGTTATCTGTGGAGACCGTCCAATTTGCATTTGGATCGACCAATACCAAATCTGCATAATACCCTTCGCGAATGTACCCCCGATCTTTCAACCGGAATAAATCAGATGGGGCATGACACATTTTCTCCACAACCAATTCAGGGGTAAAAATACCCTGCCGGCTCATTTCCAGCATTGTAACCAGAGAATGTTGTACCATAGGTCCTCCGGAAGCCGCTTTTAAACAGGATCCTTCCTTTTCCGACAACAAATGCGGAGCATGATCAGTAGCCACGACATCCAATCGTCCATCGACCAAAGCCTGACGCAAAGCATCCCTGTCATTTTTTGTTTTAACAGCAGGATTCCATTTGATACGGTTTCCCAAACGGGCATAATCATCATCCGTAAACCACAAATGATGAATGCAAATCTCCCCTGTTATTTTCTTATCTTGCAATGGTTTATCACTCAAAAGACTTAACTCCTTAGCTGTTGATAAATGAAACAGATGCAGTCGTGAACCATATTTCTGTGCTAAAGCAACAGCCTCACTTGATGATGCATAACATGCCTCTTCACTCCTTATTTTAGAGTGAAAGAAAATATCCAGTTCCTGACCATATTCAGCTGTATAACGGGCAATATTTTGTTTGATGATTGATTCACTTTCACAATGAGTTGCAATCAACATATCCACCTCACTAAAAATACCTTCCAAAGTAGAATGATTATCGACCAGCATATTTCCCGTAGAAGCACCCATAAAGACTTTCACGGCAGTAGCCCTGCGAGCCCCTTCTTTTTTCAGTTCTTCCAGATTATCATTGGTCGCTCCTATAAAAAAGGAATAGTTTGCAAGAGAAACTTCGGCAGCACGGTCAAATTTTACATTTAACGCATCGACTGTTGTGGTTTGAGGGTTTGTATTCGGCATATCCATGAATGAAGTCACCCCTCCCGCAACTGCAGCCCGGGATTCGGAATAGAGATCCGCCTTGTGAGTCAGGCCGGGCTCCCGAAAATGTACCTGATCGTCAATGACCCCAGGCATTAAAATCAAACCCTCAGCATCAATAATTCGAGCTGATTTTAATATTTCTTCCGGAATAACCTGATCATCAAAAATTGTCTTTATACGCTGATTATCAATCAAAACAGCTCCTTTGAATCGCTTGCCTTCATTGATGATTCCGGCATTTTTAATCAAAATCATTGAGTAATAAGTTTTTATGTTTTCTCCGCAAAGGTACAAAATTCTCCAATATACATCCTTACTGATTATTTTTTCATTAGAAAAGGTTGCTAATTGGAAGAAAAGTCGTATCTTTGCACGCCGATTATTATAAAAAGATGTAAACGTTTGATTCAGACCTTTTTATTCCGAAAGTGTCCAACTATCAAAAAGGAAAATGAATTAAACAAGGAGTTATTAACAAATTAAAACATTAAAACAGTGGATACTTTAAGTTATAAGACTATCTCTGTCAACAAAGCAACAGCTAACAAAGAATGGGTTGTCGTAGATGCTACAGGACAACACCTGGGACGTTTTGCTTCTAAA
>JAVBUX010000301.1:0-3559 GCA_031554915.1 Bacteroidales bacterium
TATATAAAAATTTGCATTAAAAATATCTAAACACATACACAAGCTCACATTTAATTACCATTACAAAAATAGTGTCATTTATTGAGCATTACTGTTAAAAACCTATTTTTCTGAAAATATCATACCAAAGTAAAAAAATTAGAGCCTGTTGACTGATTTAGATCTACACACCAATATTTATAATTTTGTAATTTTGTATTTATAATTATTTCTACAAAGAAATCTGTATTAAACTTTATAGTTGATTAAGATGAATCTTGATGATAATAAGACGATTTAATATTAACACAAGGAATGGAATCAGTTATCGTGGAAGAATTAAAAAGCATGGAGAAAAACCGGGAGATAACTCTTCTGCCAGATGTTCTGTTAATGGAACTGACACGTATCTCAAATTCTCTCAATTTGAAAATATTAAAGGACAATACTAAAAAATCACAGAAGTTATTAGATAAAAATTCCGACAATATTATCCTCAATCAATGGAGGCTGTTTCTTGACAAGAAACAGCCTTCGTTCTTAATAGACTCCTACAAGAAACAAATTCTCATTAAAATTTAACAGGTAAATTTTTAAAATTACAAATAAAATTAACAACATTCATCAACATGAAGAAAATTATTTTTATTATTATCGGATTAGCATTAATGACGGCCTTACCGGCTCAAAACAGAGCACCAGATGATTTGGATATTATCCAATCAATTTTCGGAAAGGACAAAAAAGAGCTGGCTCAGGTCTATATGAATTTGCAGGGTGAAACTGCAGCAACTCTAAGCAAAGAGTCACTCAATAACATAAAAAATATCGACAAACTGCACGAAAAATATTTCAATAAAATGAAAAAGGCAGACATGCAGATGGACGTTTATATTCAACGAATAGTGGAAGCTGAGGTTCTGAACGACATCCCTTTTATCGGAGAAATGGATAATCTCAAAAAATAAAATGATCATGTAGCTCAACTTAGTGAAGATTACAACATGAAAAACAAATTTAAATCCAGGCTATATTGATCTTTTTGTAGCATTCCCAATAGAAAATTTATTAAAATGAATCTATCTATGATTGCAAGATTTTTTCATTTAATTACAAGATCATTAAGTTATGGTAGTAATAACAATCCAAAAACTTATGAGATTATCAATTTAAATGAAGATATCAACAAAAAATCGGATTTTGTTAAGGCCAAAATTTCCAATCAAATAATAACCCTTGAGTTTTTTGGAGACGCGAGAGATGTAACAATATCAGTTACTGATATAACCGGAACGATGATATACCAGGAAACAACGGATGTTTGTCAAACATTACACCGATTTATTTACCTGAATGAATACCAAATAAAATCGGAATATTATATTAAATTATATAATACTTCGGGAATACATATCATGGGGACTTTTGAATCGAAATAAATATATCATTAAAACAAACAAGGCAAACGAATTATAAATATATAAAAATGAATAAAACATTAAAAATCACCCAGATCACCGCTCTCTTATTATTCTGCTCTTTAAGCAGCTTAATAGCACAGCAAAAAGGATTAGATGCTGAAACACTTAAACAAGCAAACAATCCACTGGCTCCAAAGAAGTCATTCAATGTGCATAACTATGTGATGCCTTCTCTTTATGGAGTTGAAGACGCATCAATGAATCAATTGATGTTTCGTTACGCACAGCCCGTCGGACGTGTATTCCTCAGGGCTACCATGCCATTTGTTACTCAATCGTTACCGGCAAGCTCGCCGACAAGCGGATTTGGGGACTTCAGTGTGTTTGGTATTTACAAATTTCCAAGCCAGGAAGGTATCAGCTATGGCGCCGGACCATTGTTAATTGCTCCCACAGGTAGCCATAATCTGGGACAAGGCAAATGGCAAACCGGTTTATCAGCCATGGCATTCTTTTCAGAAAGTCATGTAATTCAATTCGGATCTTTACTACAATGGCAAACTTCTTTTGCCGGTGATGATGACCGTGCTGATGTAAGCCTGCTTACGCCTCAACTATTCGGCATGTGGCAGATAGGAGGAGGTACTTACCTACGCAGCACAGGGATCTGGTCATTTGACCTTAATACTGGAAACTATAATATTCCTTTAGGATTAGGTATCGGAAAAGTAATAAAAGCAGACAAAGCAATATTCAACATATTCGCTGAGCCACAATACTCTGTTGCCTCACAAGGAATCGGACAACCGAAATTCCAATTATTTATAGGTTTTAATACGCAGTTTTGAGGATAAAAAACAAGAAGTTTTTCACTATAATATAAAAATATTATGAATTTAAAGAAAACAATCAAAAAATGTGGTCAGGTTGCTACTGTAGGTGCAATACTGGCAGTTGGAGCTATTGTGCCTCAAAAAGCAGAAGCCCAACAAAAGGCTAAAACCGGAAAACCAAATATCCTCGTTATCATGGGAGATGATATAGGTTGGTTTAATCCTAGTTGTTATAACCGCGGCATGATGGGTTATCAAACCCCAAACATCGACCGTATAGCCAATGAAGGTGCTATATTTATGACTTGGTATGGGCAACAAAGTTGTACTGCAGGACGTGCGGCTTTTGTTACCGGGCAATCGCCAATACGAACCGGACTAACAAAAGTTGGGATGCCTGGATCTGATATCGGGTTACGTCCAGAAGACCCGAGTGTTGCCGAATTACTAAAATCCTTAGGATACACCACCGGTCAATTTGGAAAGAACCATTTGGGAGACAAAGATGAATTCCTGCCGACAGCACACGGATTTGATGAATTTTTCGGCAATTTGTATCATTTGAATGCTGAAGAAGAACCTGAAAATCGTGACTACCCCAAAAACCCAGCCTATCGGAAAAATTTTGGGCCTCGTGGAGTGATTCGCAGTACTGCCGATGGAAAGGTTGAAGATACAGGCCCCCTAACAAAGAAACGAATGGAAACAATTGATGAGGAGTTTACTACAGCAGCTGTAGATTTTATCGACAGGCAGGCAAAATCAGGAAAACCATTCTTTTGTTATTACAATTCCACCCGTATGCACGTATTTACTCACTTAAGTCCAAAGTATGACGGAAAAACAGGACTTGGTATTTATGCCGACGGAATGACAGAACATGACGACAATGTAGGCATCCTGTTGAAAAAACTGGATGAGTTGGGCATTACCGATAATACGATTATTGTATATACATCCGATAATGGAGCTGAAGTATTGAGCTGGCCTGATGGTGGTACAACTCCGTTCCGTGGCGAAAAAGCTACCAACTGGGAAGGTGGATTTCGTGTGCCGGCATTAATCCGTTGGCCGGGAACTGTTAAACCGGGAAGTATTTTCAACGGGATGTGCGCCCATGAAGATCTAATTCCTACGTTCTGCGCGGCAGCAGGTGAACCCAATATCGTTGAAAAATGTAAAAACGGATATACTACAGCAGGAAAAACATTCAAGGTACATTTGGATGGTTACAACCTGATTCCTTATCTGAAGGGAGACGTCAAACAATCTCCACGAAATGAGTTTATCTACTGGAGTGACGACGGTGATGTACTGGCATTACGT
>JAVBUX010000163.1:0-4086 GCA_031554915.1 Bacteroidales bacterium
TTTTATATTAAGGATGAGAAATATGCTCAAAAATATGCCCGGATTTTTAAAGCGTACAGAGATACATTGCTTTCAGTGGCTGATAAATCATCGAAAGAGTATGTCGTTGCACATCTTGAAGAATTGATAGAGACAAGTCGGTTTAACGAGGTTGAGCGTATATGTCTTGATCGTTTGAACCATCTATCTCAAGATGAGCATGCTTATGCAATGACGGCGGCTACTTTAGCCGATGCTTATCATAAAAGTGAAAATCCATATATGCAGAAGAAATATCTGATATTATCAGCTATTTCGGATATGAAGGCGGCTGTGAGGGAACATTCTTCATTAATTATCCTGGCATCCATTCTGTATGAAGAGGGGGATTTACAAAGAGCAAATAGTTATGTTGAAAGGGCAATGGCTGATGCTAATTTCTATAATTCACGCTTACGGAATGTTGAAATAGCCAAAGTTCAACCGGTAATTACCAATGCTTATCAGCAAAAGATTGAAAAACAAACTGAAGAACTTAGAGGATTCTTTATTTTGGTCAGTATATTATTTATATTCCTCTTAATAGCATTATTGTATATTTATAGACAGATGAGAAAATTATCTAAAGCCAGGAAAGAGCTATCAGAGAAGAACGTGGAGTTGAATACTTCTAATGAAGGATTGCAGAATGCGAATCTACAATCTCTTAATTTGAACAGGGAGTTGAATCGGATGAATGTTCAGTTGAAAGATTTAAATCAGTCTCTGTCGGAAGCTAATTTTTTGAAAGAAGAGTATATTGGCCATTTTTTGGATCTGTGTTCAACCTATATTGAGAAACTTGATAATTATCGTAAGAGTTTAAGCCAGAAAGCTGCAGCAGGACAAATGGATGATTTAATGAAAAGTCTGAAGTCTTCGCATTTTATAGACGACGAGTTGAGAGAATTTTACAGATACTTTGATAGTTCATTCTTACGCATTTATCCGGACTTTGTTTCTAAATTCAATGATTTATTGGCTGAAGATGAGAGATTTGACTTGAAAAAAGGCGATTTGTTGATTACTGAGCTTCGTATATTCGCTTTAATCCGGTTAGGTATAGAAGACAATGATAAAATTGCTTCTTTTCTACGATGTTCAATCCAAACTGTATATAATTACAAAACCAGAATAAAAAATAAAGCCATCGTACCCAGGGATGAATTTGAAAAATGGGTCATGAAAATAGGAAATTGACCTGTTTGTATCCTCATAATCATTTACTTTTTTAAAATTTCAAAAAATCTTAACTTGTTGTTTTCCATGTTTTTAAATTTGGATAATATCTACTTTTTGTTTACTTATCTGAATAATTACCATATTTTTGAAACTATCTTTGTCCCGGAAGCATTATAATATAAATTACTCTTTTTAACATATTATTGAAAAATGCCGGGATGATTTTATTATGGATACCAGAGAAACTCAAAATATAGTTATTAACCTTAAAATAAATTCGCATGGAAAAAAAGTTAATTTTTTCTGTAAACAAGGTTTTCCTACCTCTGTTCATGTTGTTCTTTTTTACTGTATCTGTAATGGCACAAGAAGTGACCATTCGTGGTAATGTGAAAGAGAAATCCAGTGGAGAACCTGTTATCGGTGCCAGTGTGGTTGTGAAGGGAACTTCTCATGGAGCAGCTACAAACATAAATGGCGACTTTGTTCTCGAAAATGTTCCGGCTAAAAGTACTCTTACAATCAATTATTTAGGTTTTGTGCCAGTTGAGATGACCATCGATGATCCATCAAAACCGATATCGGTACTGATGGAAGAGGATGCCATCCTGCTCGATGAAGTTGTTGCTGTAGGGTATGCTGTCGGAAGTAAAAGAACTATTTCCGGAGCCGTTCAAAAAGTAGGCCGGGATGATATGAATGTTGGAATGGTCAATAATCCATTACAGGCAATCAAAGGTAAGGTTGCCGGAGTAAATATCACAAAGAATGGGGGAGACCCTACTGCCGGAACTACAATCCGTGTGCGTGGTACCACTTCATTATCAGGAGGCAACGATCCTCTTGTTATTATTGACGGTGTATTTGGAGATATTAATTTGTTGAATGCTTTGGCTCCTGGTGATATTGAGAGTTATACTGTACTGAAAGATGCTTCGGAAACGGCTCAGTACGGCTCTCGTGGAGCTAGTGGAGTGATCGTTGTTACAACAGTTAAAGGGAAAAGCGGTTCTGCCAAAAGTTTGAGTTATGACGGAACTTTCGGAGTAGAAAATGTTTATAAAAATCTTGAAATGTTGAGCGGAGATCAATACCGTGCTCTCGCTCAGGCAGGAGGTTATGTCAATGCTTTAGATAAAGGATTCAATACCAATTTTATCGAACAAATGCAAAGAACCGGTTTTACTCAAAACCACCGGGTCTCGTTTGGAGCAGGTACGGCAGACTATTCTAATTATAGAGTTTCCTTAGGGGTTGTTGATCAGCAGGGTATTGTCAAAAATAATGACTACCAAAATTTTACAGCAAAGATGGATGCTTCTCAGATGATGTTCAACAATAAATTGCAGATGGATATGGGTATGTTCGGTTCAAAAATCGATAAACGCTATCTGAATGATTATCAAAAGACATTCTATTCAGCAGCATCATTTAATCCGACCTTCCCTTCAACTATCAGTGATGACGGAACTTGGCCGGAAGATCCCAATGCAAATGAGATACAGAACCCGATGGGACGTTTGCAGATTGATGATAGAGAATCGTATGTAAATGTCAATGCTCATGCAAAATTAACATGGACCATCATCCCTGATTTGAAATTAAGTGCTTTCGGTTCATATACTTATACGGTAAAGGAAAATTCTAAATATATTCCTTCTAATATTAAAGCCGGTTTGAGCGATAAAGGGAATGCAACTAAAAATGATAATAAAAGTGAAGTCCTGATGGGTAATATTACTCTGAATTACAAGAAAACGATGGACAAACACTACTTTGATTTTCTCGCACTGGCTGAGGCTCAGGAATATAAATATACCGGTTTTGGAGCCGGATCAAGAGGTTTCGGAACGGACTTTTTTATGTACAATAACCTGAAAGCAGGAGCAGGAGTAAAGTATGGGGATGTGACTTCATATAGCAATGATTATTCTTTACTCTCTTTTATGGGGCGTTTTAACTATGTTTATGATCAAAAATATATAGCGACGGTAAACGTTCGGGGTGATGGTTCTTCTAAGTTAGGGGAAAATAATAAATGGGGTTTCTTTCCTTCTGGATCAGTTGCATGGGATATAGCCAGAGAAGGCTTTATGGAAGATTTTAAATCTGTCAGTCAGATTAAACTTCGTGCAGGATATGGTTTGACGGGTAATCAGGATGCCATTTCAGCATATAATTCGTTGGCTTTAATGGGCCCGACAGGTATCACCACCGTAAATGGGGAACCTACAGTCACTTATGGATATAATCGTAATGCCAATCCGGATTTACGCTGGGAAGTGAAAAAAATGTTTGATGTGGGTCTTGATTTAGGATTTTGGAACGATAGATTAACAGCCACAGTTGATTATTATTCTTCTAAGACATCAGATTTACTTTATAATTATGATGTTCCCGTTCCTCCGTTTGTTTATCCGACCTTACTTGCTAACCTTGGAGAAATGAAAAATGATGGATTTGAAGTTTCTCTCGGAGTTACTCCAGTTAAGACAAAGGATATGCAATTAGATATCAATGCGAATTTTGCTTATCAAAGGAATGAACTGCTTTCTTTGAGTGGTACTTATATGGGGCAAAGCCTTACAGCAAAACAATATATGAATTTGGGAGGTATGAATGGAGCCGGTTTCATCGGAGGGTATAATCAGATTATTTACCAAATGGTAGGACAACCTTTGGGCGTATTTTATCTGCCGAAGAGTAATGGTTTGATTGATAATGGTTTCGGTGATTATACTTACAATATTCTTGATGTAGATGGTGTGAATGGTGTTGATCTCGCAGACGGGAAAGATCGTTACATCGCCGGACAGGCTATGCCGAAATATTATCTGGGAGGAAATGTAAATTTCAAATATAAAAATTTTGATGCTCAGGTACAGT
>JAVBUX010000055.1:0-9332 GCA_031554915.1 Bacteroidales bacterium
AACTTCTGTATTTGTAGTCTTATCATCGTAATAAACAGTAGTCCGAATAGGATTAGAAGCTGCAGCCCCTTTTGTTAATGTCATATTCAGATACCAATAATAATTCCAGGCTTCAGCTGGATATGCCCATTTATTTGCAGCTAAGGCTCCCTGTGTCAAATTATAATTAGGATCATATACTGAAAGTAGATTGTAGGTATATTTTATTCCTCCTGTAACATTTTCTACACTAGGCGAACCTATATATTGATTTGGGTTATCTCTGCCATGTTGGTCCATCACAACATTCACACTCATTCTCAACAGATCAGCCGGATCTACAAGAATTCCATTGGGAATAGTGATTTCAAGTTTTTTAGGAACAGCAACTACTCTGTATTCATTTACAAAATATGGGCTGGGAAAGTTATTGGCATGATAAGTATTAAGATATGGAATTCTAAGCTCTTTTTTCAAATTATCATTAACAGTTGTTATTCCGGTACTAGCATCTCTTGCCAGAGCCAAAGAATATGAAAATATATTCCTGTACATAACATCATCCCCGTTTCTTTGAGTTTCAGACGGAGTAAAGACCGAAGCTGCCGGAATATCATCATCACTTACATATGCTTCCGCTTTAAATGAAATACCTGTCGATATTGCAGACATTACCTTAAATGGAAGGGTTACTTTTACCTGATTACCGCCTCTGACATCAGTACCCGAATACTTCACATAATAGTGTTTATTATCGGAAGCTGCTACAAATGTAGCCGGATAAGTATTACCATCAATCTCGATAGTTGCGTCAGATAACGTCATATTTCCTGTAAAAGTAGCTCCACTGGAAATAAGAACGTACAAATTATTGAAAGATGTAGATGACAGACCTGAAATCTTTCCTTCATATATCATTTTCCCTTCATCATACTGCATAAAAGATGCATGATCAATTTCACTATCCAGAGCTACGCTTCCGTCTTCTGCCAGATTTTTATTACTGGTATCTTTGAGCCCCTTTGTGGTTCTCAAAACTGAAAAGTTATCCATTACAAAACCTTCCTGTTTGCAAAGCAATGTTGCCGGGATAACCAATTGTCCGAGTTTTTTTAATGTTGGACGAAGAGGATCTCCATCAGCTGTATTAAAGTCAATTGTAAGAGTAATTTGTCCTTCCTTGTTTTCATTTATAGGAGCCGGACAAGTTACTGTACTTTTATACTTTAAAGTAATAATACCATTGAAAGTATTTAGAATACGTAATGTATATTTTTTATTAATATCATCAGAAGAGATTTCCTGCTTTGTTATTCCTGTCGGAAGAACAACAGCATTTGACAGAGTACCATCCAATTCCAACCAAGAAGGAAGTTCAATATTCAAATCTGTTGATTTGGCATTATTTACAACATTATAGAACTTAAAACTGGTTTCGCCTGATATTCCTCCAGGCCTAACACTAACCGGTTGGGCTGCTGAGGTGAACCTTGGAGCAGAGATTGCTCCTGATCCATACGCTCCTGGCGGATTTTGAGCCACTGTACCACAAGCATTTTCATAATGAGAAATAGAATATGTCGCAAATTGAGCATAATAATAAGCGGTAGATATAATAATAGATTCGGTAATCGAGGTGTTATCATAAATTGCTCCTTGAATTACAGGAACGTAGTAATATACTGTTTCACCAGGAGGAATCGCTTCCGTAACTATTAAATCAGCACTAGAGCATTGTCCCACTGCAGTTGATTTCAACTTTCTGTATGCATTATCAACAAGGAAGTCTGTCCTTTTTATAATTCCATTACCCTTTAGTACTTTTTTTGCGCCAGTTCCTATAGCGTATTGCACATTGACAGTATCGATATAACCATAACGGCTTTCTGAGTGAGAAGCAGCAAAACTCAAGGTTGTATTATATGCATCCACAGTTCCCGTATTTTTATATGCAACTTTCATCCAGGCTGGATTTACTCCATCTAAAGAAGTTGCCGGTATCGGAATGCTAGCATCAAGATTAGATGGATCGACATAAGCAACACTTACAAAAGTCATACCTGGTAATCCGGCAATTCCATCGTATGTAATACTCAGTGGAGTTCCTGTAGATGAAGCACACGATGAAGCTTCTGGATATTGTATAGAAGACGTAATATTATGAGCTCCACAACGTGTAGAAACAACATCAAAAGTCAATGTTTGAGCTGTTGTTCCCAAAGTACCTCCCATATTACCTGAATTCAACGACAAAGTAAATGTCTTGGTTGTAGTTCCGGCTACGGTTTCAGTCAAAAGGGTCGATCCTAATTTGAATTTACTTAAAGTTGTGTACTGGTCGGTCGTAAAAACAATTTTCAATGAACTGGCTGGGACAACCTGCGCATCTAAAGTCATTGTAAATGCTTTTGTTGTTCCTGCTGCGCCTCCCCCAATCGATGGATTAGAAGATTGAAGACGAATTACCGGTTTACGTACGGGAGTAGGTACTGATCTTGTATCGCTTGTGATTTCAGTACTTCCTGAAATTACTTTAATTCCAGCAGTCAATGTAGTACTTTCCGTACACTGAGCATTTACATTCACTTTCAAATGGACTACTTTCCCGACAGGTAGGGAATTGCCATCGGAATTAATAACAATACTGACTGTCTGACCGGCAGCAACAGTTCCTGCAGCAGAAGCTGTATAAGTGATACCAGGAGTAAGACTGGTACCATTACTTACGGAAACATAAGCCACATTAGCAGGAAGAGACACTTCCAGCTTTGCATTGGGAATTGCTTGTGTTACCGTAAAATTAACTTCAACAGCCCCAGGATCTCCTAAAGCTACCAAAGTAGCTGGGACTGTCTGTGGATACCCCGAAGTCCATGTTACTTTTTGCGCCTGCAAGCCGAGAATCCCGACCAGTAGGAACGTCAAAATCAGCCTGCACAACCGCATGTACTGTTGCCCGGACGATTTTTGTTGTGTTGTAATTGTTTGTTTCATGTTTAAAAATATAATTATAGTGTTATATGTTCCAATTTAACTCCCTATCTCCCTTCCCCGGAACATTCACAAACACATACATACAATTTCTGATTTGAACACAACGATCCTGATCTACTTTCGCAAGCAAAGCAAAACCATTCAAATCAGGCACTTTAGGAAATGAAACGAAGGGAAGGGAATAGGGAATAAAAAAGAAAAACCTGACCAAATTCAAAAAATTCAGACAGGTTATAGCGTTGTAAAATAAAAAATTATGCTTACCTTGACGCGCACACGAGGCTACGTAAGTCTCTCTCTCTCTCTCTCTCTCTCTAATATAAATGAGGAGTTACCAAAACTTAAAGTGTTAAATCTGGTTGAGAATTGACTAAAATATGTGAAAATGGATTTTGTCATTACTGTGCAAATGTATGCATTTATTTCGAACTATGAAAAAATCGTGCCAAAATTTTAGCTTCTGATCTGATCGAAGCCGTTGCCATAAACCCCAATTACCGAACTTTGGGAAATAAACGCATTAGAGTCTATCCCTTTCACAATCCTGAAGATGGTCACTGATTCCGTCTTTTTTGCCATCACAACGATGACCTTTACATCTTTTTTTGAGTACCATCCTGTTCCGTTCAAAAGAGTGCACCCACGATTTGCCTGCTTATTAATTGCAGTGGCTATTTCCTCAAATTTATCCGAAAAAATAAAGAATTGAACTGACTGTCGTGCACCACTTAAAACCATATCGACAGTATAGGACATTACCCCCATGACCACAATCCCATATACAATTTTTTCTATACTGTGAAAAATAATATAAGAAGAACTGATAATCATCAAGTCAACGACCAACATTGCCTTTCCTATAGAAATATTGCTATACTTATTGATAATCAGGACCACAATATCAGTCCCTCCGGTGCTTCCTTTGAAGTTAAATACCAAACCCAACCCTATTCCACACATTACACCTCCGAGAATACAGTTCATGAACGGTTCATTTTGAACAAGAGGATCTTTAAAAACGGTTTGAAAAAAGGTGAGTAAAAACGTTAGCACAGCAACAGAGGCAATGGTTTTCAGGCTGAATTTCAATCCCAATATTTTTATCGAAAAGCCCAAAAGGACAACATTAATACAAAAATAAGTAACCGCTACCGGTATTTTCGTGCCGAAAAAGACCAAAGCAGCAATACCTGTTACGCCACCTGTGGTGATTTCACTGGGAAGAAGAAAACCGGTCCAACCGACCGAATACAGGATTAAGCCGATAAAAACAAAAAGATGATCTTTAAGCTCTTGCCTCAATAAGGCTTTGTCTATTTTCACATTCTTCATATTCCACAAAAATTAAAACGCTTCCCGGTACTTACCCTCTTTCTCATCCTCCATCATATTAATATAGCTCCGATAACGGGATTCACTTATATACGCATCCCTCACGGCTTGGATCACAGCACAACCTGGTTCTTTGCGATGAGTACAGTTATTGAACTTGCATTGATTCGAAAACTTAAAAATTTCCGGAAAATAATGGGAAATTTCCACCTCATCCATATCGAAAACTCCAAATCCTTTAATTCCAGGAGTATCAACAACATATCCTCCTCCCGGAATAAGTATCATCTCTGAAAACGTGGTTGTATGCATTCCTTTATTGTGGTATTCGGATATTTCCCCTGTTTTAAGTTTTATCCCTGGGACAAGCCGATTAATCAAGGTCGATTTTCCCACTCCGGAATGACCGGAAAATAAAGTAGTTTTACCTGTCAACAAGTTCTGAATAACACTGAGGTCTTCGTCTTTCCTGGCAGAAATCTTATAACAAGGATATCCTATTGTCTCATACAGGTTTATCAAAGCATTCAAATATTCATTATCCTCATTTTTATACCGGTCTATTTTATTGAAGACAATGATGGCCGGAATACTATAAGCTTCTGCTGTTGCAAGAAAACGATCGATGAATGTCGTAGTTGTAATAGGGTAATTTACAGTCACAATCAGCAAGGCCTGATCTAAATTAGCGGCAATAATATGAGATTGTTTCGAGAGATTGGAAGAACGGCGTATAATATAGTTTCTTCTATCTTGAATTTCTGTAATAAACGCCGTTCCTTCATTATTAAGCTCTATAGTAACATAATCTCCGACAGCAACAGGATTGGTACTCCGGATATCTTTCAGACGAAAATTTCCTTTGATCTTACAATCAACATATTGCTTTTCTTCTGTAAAAACCTGATACCAGCTACCTGTATTCTTAACGACAAGACCTCTCACGTTTAAACTGTCATTATTTCTTTTTCTTTGTTTGCGAGTATTTCATCTGCTTTTTTGATGAACTTATCGTGAATTTTCTGAATATTTGCTTCACTATCTTTCCCCATATCTTCAGAAACTCCTTCTTTTACACCCTTCTTCACCAATTCTACTGCATCTCTGCGAGCATTACGGATACTCACTTTTGCATTCTCTGATTCCTGCTTGGACTGTTTCACCAACTGTTTACGGCGCTCTTCGGTCAATGGAGGAATTCCTAAACGAATAATTTCTCCATTATTTTCCGGAGTGATGCCTACATCTGAGTCCATAATTGCTTTTTCAATTATTTTCAGCATTGGTTTTTCCCAAGGCAAAACGGTAATTGTTTTGGCATCAGGAGTATTGATGGAAGCTACATTGGAAAGAGGCACATGACTTCCGTAGTACTCTACTTTCACACCGTCCAAAATACGGACATTCGCTTTACCAGCACGTATATGCTGTAAAGTTTCTTCGAGAAAAGCCACTGCATGTTGCATTTTTTCCTCGGCGTCTTTTTCAACTTTCTTAATGTCAATCATAATTTTTATCGCTTTCTGGTTTAATAGCGCAAATATACATCATAAAAATGAATTTGTCTCATCTTCGTTTCAAAAAATGCTTCTCAATCAGGTGCCAGGATAAGGCGGCCAAAATAATCGTTATCACAAAAGAAATTATTAACGTCAACACAAAATTCTTTTCATGTATCTTAAAATACAATAGTGTTTGAATAACCGGGAAGTGAATCAGATAGATGCCATACGAAAAATCTCCGTATTTCCCGAAATTATTCAAATATTTGAATGAAAAGGCAAAACCAATAATGAGAATGGCAAAAGAGATGGGAAAGAGCAGATCAATAAAAAGATCGATATAGACGTGATAAGAGACTGGAATACACCTTGAAATCACGACAAGAATTGATATTCCAGTCAACAGGTGAATATGTTTTTTAAATTGATCAAAGAAAAATAAAAGAATGGCCCCGGAAATAAAATATTTCAGTTGACCGATAAACTGTCTGCCTAAAATACTATACATTTCGCTGCCTGTTTTCTCATATAAAGAATAACATATTTCGGAAAATAAAAATGATAATACATAAATTGAGGAGAATACAATGCCTTTATTCCCTTTTTTCGTAAAAAAACAATATAACGGGACACAAAAATACAGTGCTATTTCCACTTTTATAGTCCATAGAGAACCATTTACTGCCGGCTCGAGATTACCAGCAAACACTCCAGGCAGTTTCGGTTCAATAAAATTCAAAAAAGTGAAATTTGCTGCAAGGTATTTAAAAAATTGAGTAGAACTAAAGTAATCAAGAAAAGATTGCGTGGAAATAAAACATAGAAAAAGAGCACAAATAATTACAACCGTATAATAAGCCGGCATGATACGCTTTGCCCTCTTTGTGAAAAAATCTTTGATATTACTATTATTACAATAGCTCCATGTTATCAGGAAACCACTGATAATGAAGAACCCGGCCACTGCTTTTGCTGCAGACAAGGGCCAATAATTATTTCCATCTCCTGTTGACAGAACATAGAAATGATCAAAAATTACAGATATGGCAAAGAAAAAACGAAGAAAATCAAAATTATTCTTTCGATTTAACTGTGATGATAAGGCTTTTTCCTCCATCAATAAACAAGCGTCCCTATATTTTCTCCCGATAAAACTTTCTTCAGATTACCAATGGTATCCATATCAAAAACAATGATCGGCAGATTATTTTCCTTACAAAGAGTCGTTGCTGTCAGATCCATGACTTTCAATCCTCTGTTATAAATTTCATCGTAAGAGATCTTGTCAAATTTTGTTGCAGTAGGATCTTTTTCCGGGTCGGCGGTATATACACCGTCCACACGGGTACCTTTCAACATTACATCTGCCTCAATCTCAACACCACGTAGCGCAGATGCGGTATCTGTTGTAAAAAATGGGTTACCAGTTCCTCCGGCAATGATCGCAACTTCTCCCCTGTTCATAGCTGCGATAGCCTCCCATTTGGTATAAAGATGACCTATTGGCTCCATTCTGACGGCTGTAAAAACCTGATTAGCGGCACCTTCTGTTGTCAAAGCAGAACTAAGTGCCAGACTATTAATCACGGTGGCCAGCATACCCATCTGATCTCCTTTCACCCGGTCAAACCCTTTGGATGTTCCGCTTAATCCACGGAAAATATTACCACCACCTATTACAATTCCAATCTGTATGCCCATATCGGCAATTTCTTTGATCTGGCGGGCATAATCTCCCAACCGGGTTTCATCGATTCCGTACTGTTTTCCTCCCATCAGGGATTCTCCACTCAATTTCAGGAGGATACGTTTATATTTATTCATATTTATTAGTATTTTTGCAAAGTTAACAACTCTGTATTAAAAAACAAATGAGACTTCTTTAAAAAGATATTTTCGGATTTCACCGGATTCTGTGATCAGGGATAAAACTCCATCATCGGCAACCGAATCGATTTTAGCATTAAATTGTCCGTTTTTATCGGAAAACACATACAGTCCTGATTTTCTATACAATGATTCATAATAATATCGTTTGATACTATCGTAATCTCCTTTTCTCAAGTCTTCGTATGCCGAAAGGATCCGATCTACGATTTTTGTCAACAGAAAATGCAAGTCTATATCTCTGCCTAAAATTTGTTTCAGGGAAACCGGATTAGGAGCGTCACTCAGAAAAACTTCCTGGTTCACATTGACTCCCATACCAACGATCGATTGAGTAATTATATTATTTGTGAGACTATTTTCAATCAATATTCCGGCTATTTTTTCATCCTTGTAGTAAATATCATTCGGCCATTTAATTGTGATATAATCTGTAAACTTATCCAAAACCTGTTTTACGCTATTGGCCGTTAATTCCGATAATAAAAATCGATATTGCAGTTCCAGAAAATTAGGATAAAGCAATACGCTGAACAATAGATTTTTTCCAGGCTCTGATTCCCAGGAATTTCCAGCTTGCCCCCTGCCTGAGGTCTGATTCTCGGCAGCCAGCACAGTTCCCTCATCCAGAGGCTTATGCACTATCATTTCCGATAGTTCAACATTAGTAGATGTTGTCTCTTTAATCCTGATAATATTCATTTTGCACTCTTTTAGGAAGCTTTTTCACCACTTCATCCACCGAATGACGGATCCAGTATTTAACCTCTTCATCATTCATATCTCCATTCGGATAAATTGTATTCCAGTATTTTTTATTAAAATGATAAGCAGGTTCCACACTGGTGTATTGTTCACGCAACTCAATAGCTTTTTCCGGATCACATTTCAGGGAGATAGAAAGTTCAGGGTTATCCAACGGGATCAATGCAAACATTTTGTCCATTACCTTCAGTACAAGCGATACATCATCAAAAGGGAAACTCTCATTTGCTCCTTTGATCGAAAGACAATATTCATGAAGTTCTTCTACATTCATACAAATTCAATTACTCAAACACACAAAGATAGTATATTTAAATATAAATCTTAAAAGCTAGTACAGAATTTGAAGACGACATTACCTGCAGACCCGGAAATGAAAGAAGACCTATAGGAGAATTACGTGCCAAATAATTACCGGTACGTATTTAAGGGTGGATAAAAAGCATCCTCGATGTGATCGATTTCAAAATTAGGATGTGCTCCTACAACAGAAATGATATCAAACCGGGCAGGAAGATTTATATTGAAAATTTTGATATAGACATCTGTTGCAATTACAATGTTTCTGATTTTCCGTGAATCTACAGCTTCTTCAGGGTTCATCCAGTTGAGCCCGGATCGGGTTTTTACTTCTACAATTACTAATTCTTCATCCGTTTTAGCGATGATATCTAATTCATAACGCCCTTTACGCCAATTAGTATGCAAAATCTGATATCCGTGTTGTACCAAATATTCAATTGCAACGCTTTCGCCTTCTTTTCCTAAGGTATTATGGTCAGCCATGGTTAAAATATTTTTCACAAATATAGTCTTTTCTTTTTTTATTCACTCAGAAGAAGTTATTTTTGCAGTCATAATGAAAAAAGCGCG
>JAVBUX010000074.1:0-6240 GCA_031554915.1 Bacteroidales bacterium
ATTCCGGCAGATTTTCAAATACACTTGAATATTCGTATGATGACTGGACTGTAGGACAATTTGCTAAGTCTCTGGGAAAAACGAAGGAATACAAAATCTTCTCAGACCGGGGTAACTGGTGGAAAAATGCGATCAATCCGGAGAACGGATATGCTCACATGAGAGAAAGTAACGGAAAGTTTGTGGAGAAATTCGATCCTTTCAGGTCAGGAGCTAATCAGCAATATGTGGAAGGAAATGCCTGGCAGCTAAGTTATTTTGTTCCTCAGGATGTTCCTGGATTAATTGATATTTTGGGCGAAAAAGCTTTTGTTGATCGCTTGGACTGGGGTTTTACAGCCAGTGAGCCATGGAGATATAACGCTCCGAATGATCAGTACTGGGATTATCCGGTTGTACAGGGAAATCAACAATCCATGCACTTTGCATTTTTATTTAACTGGGCGAACCATCCCTGGCTGACTCAACGTTGGAGCCGTTCTATCATCGATGGATATTACGGTTGTGGCTTGGCTAATGCTTATCTTGGTGATGAAGATCAGGGACAGATGAGCGCATGGTTGGTAATGGCATCTTTAGGTTTATTCCAAACTGATGGAGGATGTAATGCTTCTCCTATATACGAAATTGCAAGTCCACTTTATGAAAAGGTGGTAATAAACCTGGGTAAGAAATACGGAAGAGGAGAGAAGTTCACAATTGAAGCTCGTGGCGCTTCAAAGAAGAACAAATATGTTCAAAGCGCTACTCTAAATGGAAAGGAACTCAGGACATTCTGGTTCCCTTCATCCGAACTACTGAAGGGAGGAACGTTAGTTCTTCAAATGGGAGATCAGCCGAATAAAACCTGGGGTATTGGTATCCCAAAGACCGACAGGTAGTTATAGCTAAAAAATCATTCTGAAAATGATAAAAAAACACTTGTGGATACTATGTGTCCTGGCCAATTTTATACCCGTTTTTTCACAAAAGACAGTGGTATATACGAAAATCCCATCTGAAAAAATACGAATTTCGGCCAGTAGTTTTTTGTCGGAATTCCCTGCCATTTCTGCGGTTAATGGTAGTGGAATGAATGGAGAATTGCATGAGTCTCATCATTTGGGAAAAAATATGTGGATCTCTGAAATCTCAACTCAGAAAATACGTGCAAATGAATATAATCCGGAAGGTATTGTATGGTTGATGCTTGAACTTGATGATCAGGTTTCCAATATCGATCTGATCAGGATATGGAACCACAATCAAGGGATGCATACACGACGGGGATTAAAAAAAGTTTATATCAGGTATTCTTCTGACGGAAAAACATGGAATACAATTAAGAATGGAACCAAAGACTATCATATCATAAACCAATCTCAGGGAAGAACTTTAGAACCTGCTGATTTTTCTTTGAATCTCAATGGATTGAAAATTAAGTATTTGTGTATTACGGCAGATGCTAATGAAGGGAACTACTACCATGATGGTAATCCTCAGACTTTACGTCTGGCTGAAGATCTGAATCAAAATATCAATTATTATGGCTTGAGTGAAATCCGGTTTTATCAAAAAGGAGAAAAAGCCGTGGCAAATCTGAAGAAAATTCAAAAACTCACTCTGATTGCATCTCAGGGATATCGGAAAACTCCGGAAGGGCCATCCCGGGAATACAGGATCAATTTTGATTCTCCCTTATATTCCGGAGGAAAATTGATCATGGAATGTAACGGGAAACAGTGGATAGAAATTATAAAACCCGATCCGATAGGCGTTTACTCTGTTTGTGGGTTATTCCCGGCAGGATATATGGAAGAGAGCGCTGATGTGAGTCTGCAATTACAAAGTAAACAGTCGTCTGCTTTGAAAGATAAGGTACATATTTCCGGAGCACGAAAATGGACGCTGTATTTCCTTCCTCATTCGCATCAGGATATAGGCTATACACATCGTCAGGAGGACGTGATGAAACTACAATGGCGTAATCTGGAACGGGCGATTGAATTGTCGGAACGGACAGCGGCTTATCCTGAAGGTTCCCGTTTCAAATGGAATTCCGAAGTAACCTGGTCTGTAAAAGGTTATCTGGATCATTATAAAGGAACAGAAAAAGCTCAAAAGCTTATAAAAGCAATTCAGAATGGTTATCTGGGTATCGATGCCCCTCTCGGTAGCATCCTGACCGGGATTTGTAAACAGGAGGAATTAATGCATATTTTCGATGATGCTCACAAAATATCGGAACTGACCGGAGTTGAATCCAATACAGCCATGACGAGTGATGTTCCCGGGCAGTCCTGGGGATTTGTAACAGCATTGGCGCAAAATGGCGTTAAATACTATTCTTCAGCACCGAATTATGTGCCGTTTTGGGGTAAAACAGGTTGTGACCGGGCTGCCATCTTTCATGTAAAATGGGGAGATTATTCATTTTATTGGCAATCGCAATCAGGAACGGATAAAGTATTGTACTGGCAGACAGGAAAAGGGTATTCCTGGTTTCACGGATGGATACTCGGTAATTTATCATCCTGCGGTATCGAGCCAATGTGGGAGTACTTGACTGAACTGGAATCAAAAAGTTATCCTTATGCCACATCTTATCTACGATATACGGTGAACGGAGATAATGGTCCGCCGGATGAAGATATGTCGGATGTGATCAGGGAGTGGAATGAAAAATATGAATATCCGCATTTCAAAATCGGAACGACAAAAGAATTATTCGAAGGATTTGAAAAAGAATATGGAAATTATCTGCCTATATTTTCAGGAGATATGACTCCTGTCTGGGAAGATGGAGCTGCATCGACTGCACGTGAGTTGGCTTCCAACAGAGCCAGTTCGGAAAGATTGAATCAGTCGGAAATTCTTTGGAGTATGCTCAACCCCGGAAAATTTCCGGAAAATGATTTTCTGGAGGCCTGGAAAAATGTAGTTCTTTTCTCAGAGCATACCTGGGGAGCTTCTGCCAGTGGTCCGGAACCGGAATCTCAATTTACAAAAGATTTGTGGATGGGGAAAAAGATGTATGCGGATAGTGCTGAAATTCAGTCAAAAAGACTATATAATAAGTCATTAACTAATTTTGAGATTAGTCAGACCTCCAAAAAATACATTCATGTTTTGAATACGAATCTTTGGCCGAGAACTGATGTCGTTAGCTTTGAAACTCCTTCTGATCTGACAGGTAAGGCTCTGGAAACTTCTTCCGGAGAATTGATCCCTCTGCAAAGATTAAGTAACGGACAATGGATTTTCCTGGCTAAAGATGTTCCTCCTTTGAGTTCATCGGTTTATCGTATCGTTGACAATAAATCGAAAAAGGAAGTTTTACATTCGATGATAAAGGAAAATGTAATTGATAATGGTATTGTGAAGATTAAAATAGATCCAATTTTTGGCGTAATATCTTCATTAACAGCAGTCAACGATACATTTAACTATGTTGCTCCAGGAGGATTGAATGGTTATGTCTATTCAGGAAGGATGCTTTTCAGATTAGAAGCGGTAAAACAAATTAAGAGCATTACAATCTTGAACGACGGAGAAGTTGCTGCCACATTGAGAGTTGAGTCGGAAGCTCCCGGATGTCGTACTTTATGGCGTGATATCACTGTTTATAAAGGACTTAGACGGGTGGATATCGCCAATACTCTCGATAAACTGAATATTTATAAAAAAGAAAATGTTCGGTTTGCATTTCCATTTAATATCTCTAATGCCGAAGTTACAATGGACATGGCTATGGGAGAAATACATCCGGAAAGGGAACAATTATCCGGTTCAAACAAAAATTTCTATTCGATACAGAATGGATTGGCAGTCAGTAATTTGAATCATGGTATCTATTTGACTACAATTGATGCTCCTTTTGTAGAATTAGGAGAAATGACTGCCGAAGATTGGAAAAAAGTGGGAAGAGGAGAGGGCTGGATGCCATCTGCGATTATTTCTCCGGTTGTGTATTCCTGGGTGATGAATAATTCCTGGGGAACAAACTACAAAGCTTCTCAGGATAGCCTGGTGACATTCAATTACAGCCTCGAATTATTTGATCCTTATGATATCTGTCTGAAGAAACAGGGAATTGAACGGGCGCAAAAATTGACATGTGTTATTTCAGACAAAACCGAATCTATCCAAGCCTTATTCAAATTGAAAGGAAATAATGATATTGCTGTTTCAACAATAAAATTATCTGATGATGGCTATATTGTCCGGTTACAAAATATGTCAGGAAATACGGTACATTCTGCTTTTGAATGGCAGAATTTGAAACCACTCACAGTATATCGATGCAATAATGTCCAGCAGAAAATTGCAGACTTCAATGCATCTTCTTTTTATCTCAATCCTTTTGAGAATGTGACACTTAAAATTTTAATACAGAGATAATTAATTAGTACTAACGTTAAAAAAAATGTCTATGGGAAAACCCTTTAAATTTATGACAGCTTCTCTTATCGCACTAATGCTGATATGCGGAGCTAATGTCCACGGGCAACAAAGTACCGTCAATCAGAAAATTCCTGTTACAGGAATGGTGATTGACGAGGAAGGTTTGCCGGTGATTGGCGCCACGGTTAAAGAAGCCGGAACTGCCAATGCGACAGCGACTGATGCCAATGGAAAATATTCCCTTCAGGTAAGTCCGAAAGCTACCTTGGAGTTTTATTATCTTGGTTATGAAATACTTAAAGTTCAGGTGAACAACAGAAGAACTGTCGATGTAGAACTGGTTCCTTCAACTGAAGACTTAGGAGAAGTTGTAGTTGTGGGATATGGAGTTCAGAGAAAAGCGACTCTGACAGGCGCAGTATCACAGATCAAAGCTGCGGAAATTGTGACTACTAAAAATGAAAATCTGCAAAATTCACTGGCAGGTAAAGTCGCCGGTTTGCGTGTAACTCAAAATACGGCAGAACCAGGATCTTTTAATACAACTTTTGATATCCGTGATTTGGGTACTCCATTAGTTGTTATTGATGGGGTTCCTCGTACGAATATGACACGGATCGATCCTCAGGATGTTGAAAGTATATCAGTCCTTAAAGATGCTTCTGCAGCGGTTTATGGAGTGCGTGGAGAAGCTGGAGTTGTATTGATTACAACCAAAAAGGGAGCCGGAGAAAAATTAGGAATTACCTATTCCGGAGATTTCGGATGGCAAATTCCTTCCGGATTTCCCGATATGGTTAATGCTGTTGATTGGATGACTTTGGCCAATGAAAAACAAATGCATAATATTACCAATCCGGCATGGAGATTTACACAGGATCAAATTGATGAATACAAGAACGGTACGAGACAATCTACAGATTGGAAAAATGCTGTTATTAAATCTTCAGCTCCTCAAACTCAACACAATATAGGTGTTTCGGGAAGTACAGACAGAATGAACTATTATTTGAGTTTGGGCTATACAAACCAAGAAAGTTTTTTCAAAACAGATGATTTCAATTATGACCGTTACAATGTGAGGAGTAATGTTTCTTCTAAAATACATAAAAACTTCAAAGTAGATCTGAATTTATCTGCAATCATGGATAATACGCACAGACCGAACCCAACTGCTGATCCTTATTGGATTGTTCGTGCACTTTGGCATCGTCGTCCAACAGATCCGATCTATGCTAACGATACAGCTCCTTATTATTTCAAAACAGCAGTTACGGGAGATAATCCGGTGGCTATGATTGACGAAGATGTGACCGGTTATCGTAATAACAATAATAAGTGGTTCCAGTCTGCAGTTTCTGCAACTTACGATGTTCCATTCCTGAAAGGCTTACAATTAAAGGGAATGTATAGTTATGACTTCAATTCGGTTGATAACAAAATTGTTAGAAAATCATACAATACCTATACTTATTCTAATGAAAAATATGTGGCATCGATAAATAGCTCTCCGGATCAGGTAAGAAGAGAATATTTTACTAAAGAAGACCGGTTGTGGAATGTTGCAATTAACTATAATAACAAATTTAATAAGCATGAAGTTAGTGCGATGGCTTTGTTTGAAGAATCGTATAATATCGGGGATAATTTCTTTGCACAACGGGATCAAAGTATGCCTTTGGAACAATTATTTACAGGTAACAGCAAAGATCAGTTAGGTAACAGTTCTGATAATATAGCTTCATTGTATGATTATCAAAACCAAGCATTTGTTGGTCGTTTGAATTATGCTTTTGATTCCAAATATTTGTTGGAATTGGCATTCCGTTATGACGGATCGTCCAAATTTCCTTCAAA
>JAVBUX010000101.1:0-2789 GCA_031554915.1 Bacteroidales bacterium
AAATAGAATCCGGATTTTCCAACACAGATTTATGACTTTCGGATGAACCGATAGAAGAAACAATTCCTTCTCCGACACGAGCCAATATGGTTTCTTCGCCCGCTCCTCCAACCAATTGCTTGATATTGGCTCGTACTGTAACACGAGCCTTGGCAATCAACTGAATACCATCTTTTGACACAGCAGCAACAGGAGGAGTATCAATTACTTTGGGATTCACCGACATCTGAACAGCTTCAAAAACATCACGTCCAGCCAAGTCAATTGCAGTCGCCATCTGAAATGATAAGTCTATATTTGCTTTTTCCGCTTACACCAACGCATGAACAACTCGTTCCACGTGACCTCCTGCCAAATAGTGTGCTTCCAACTGGTCACGGGTAATGGTTTTTAAACCGGCTTTATGAGCTTCTATCATAGCATTTACAATCACGGGAGGCGGAACCTTCCTTAACCTCATTAAGAACAATTGTACCAGGGAGATATTTACCCCTGATGCTTTTGCCGAAATCCATAAGACAAACGGCACATAATAGAAAAAGATGGATAGAACGACAATTGCCGCAACTATCAACACAAACAAAAAAATAAGATCCATAATTAAAAATTTATATATTATAAATACATTCTGTAATTTTCAAAATCCGGAGTTCCTATCGGGGTTTCACAATAATTTGACTCGGATAGACTTTCAAAACAACAACAGAAGTGTTTTCATCCACAAAATCACCTAAAGTTTTCGCTTCCACAATAGAGTGACCAACTCTGACTTTGCCCATGGGATTCAACCGGGAAACGGTAATACCTTCATCTCCCTCTTTTATCTTATCTGCCAGTTGCTGTCCATCCGCAACTGTCGATTGTATATCTGTATTTAATGCTATCTTATTGATTTTCTTAGATTTCAACAACCAGAAGAAAGCCGTTAAAAATATAACAATAGAGATCAGTAAGGCTATATTTCCTCCATATACTCCTAAATGAGAATATGCATAATAAAACCCTGCAGCCGTAAAAACAGCGCCGGAAAAAGCTCCTATTGTTATACCGGGCAACAAAAATATTTCGGCTAGAATCAGGATGATTGCCAACGCAAGTAATATAACAGTTATAAAAATATCCATACTTTAATACTTTATTGATTTGCTCTAAGATGTTTTATTTCTGTATTTCTGGTTTTGATCTCCAGGTCTTTGCACCGGTTTGTTAAATCTATCATTTTTTCCTCATCCTCCAGGATAGAAGCAGTTAAACTTTTTTTCTTTTGAGGATTTCCGTCCATATACGACTTTCTTTTTTCATCTAATTGATTCTTCAGGCTCAACAGTTGTTTTGACATCTCCTGATACATCGTAAAAAACTGTCTGGCAGCATGACTGGTAAAATCATCCAATTTGTAATAAACAATATTATCATTGATTACAAACTCAAATTCTTTCGCTTCCTTTTCCTGGTCTTTTTGTTGTTCGTTCTTAATCAATGTCAACTTGGCTTTATAATTAACTCCTTTCCGTTGAGAATCTTTGATGGATGTTATCATAGCCCTGTTTTGAAGATATTTAGCATCCATATTATTGATTTTGACTTTCTCTGCATTGGGGATAAATGCATATACGACTACTTTTCCTACGGGTTGAAATCTATCTGTTGCAAAATAACCTATTTCATTGTATTCGTCTATCGCCATCATATAATCATTGTACGGGGAATTGAATGGCATACCCAGTTGCTCCGGTTTAAAATAGGATTCCGTACTCGAATTAAACCGCGTAACAAACAAATCATATCCTCCGATTGAACCTTGCTTTGTGGAAGCATAAGATATTGTTACTCCGTCAGACAATACAAATGGATAATTTATATCTTCTACAGGTTCCGAAGGAATATTCAACATCATCTCTTCCGACCAATCATTCATCAACTTGTTTTGACTGTATATCCGGTATTTTTTATCTTTATTTACCTTAGCATAATAACGCTTGTCTCCCAATTGATTTTCATATGTCAACAAACTATTCAATTCTGAAAGAGTTCCTGATTCTTTACTTAAAAATTCATAGGCAGAGAGGAAATCTTTTTTATTCACAATCACACTATCTATGATCTGAATATCCTCACAATGAGACAGCATACGGGCGGCATCTAGAGATGTATTCTTCAACGATTCTATCTCGGGGATGTCTTTTGTTTCTTTTTTCTTCTTCAACAAATCAATATATTTTTGATAAGAATCAGCTGATTCTTCGAATTTATATTGTAAAAAATACAGTTTACCCAATGACCTTGACGCTTCCTGTACATTTTTAGAAGCTGCATACTGTAAATATTTTTCCGAATCCGCCAATTTTCCCGTTTCCAACAGACAATTTCCATACCACTGGTTGTAAGCAGGACTCTTAGGATCACTCTTATACGCTTTTTCCAATTCTGGTAAAGCCTTGGCATACTGTTTGGACAAATATAATTTTTTGGCTTCATCCAACATCTTTTGAGATGGTTTTTGCGAATATATGTCATGGGCGCACAAACAGAGGAAGAGCAATATCAATATTTTACACAACCGTTTTATCATATTCGAGTATCTTTTTACGTTTTGCAATCCCAAAGATAATTATAATTTATAAATCCGGAATATTTAATGTTTTATTTTAACGTGAGTTCGATATAAAATTAAAACAACATCAGTTGCTTTTCATCATAGTAATTGACCTTGATAGACGGTTTCTTTGGCAGAAAGCTATAGGCCAACAATCCGGCTGTCAGGTTTGTAATGAAGTTTGTAAAACATC
>JAVBUX010000004.1:0-5111 GCA_031554915.1 Bacteroidales bacterium
GAAAATGTTCACTACACAGTTGACTATGCGACCGGAAATGTTACGGTAATTGATCCTACTTATGAAAATGCCAATATTCAGGTATCTTCGGAGAATCACTCCGGTAATGCGGGGATGCAACGTAAGACGATGATGGGAGTGAACATGACCTACGATTTTAATCCGAATTTTTCCATTGGAGCTACAGCTATGCGATTGAGCGAGATGCCTCTCACAATGAAGGTTAATATGGGAGATGAAGCTATCGCCAACACCATCTATGGATTTAATTTCAACTACAGCACTCAATCACAATGGCTTACCAATTTGGTCGATAAACTACCTTTTACTGAAGCTACAGTTCCTTCTCAAATCTCTCTTAGTGGAGAATTTGCACAATTACTACCGGGCCATTATGAAAGCAAGTATGGAGGGAAATATTCATATATCGATGATTTTGAAAATTCTGAAATGACTTACGACTGGCGTTCTGCGTACAATTGGAACCTGTCCAGTACCCCGTATGGAGAATTTCCGGAGGCTAAATTGTCGAATGACTTACGATATGGTTATAACCGGGCCCTGCTTGCCTGGTATTATATCGACGGACTTTTCACCCGTGCGTCTTCTATGACTCCGGCTCATATTAAAAATGATAAGGAACAGCTGTCGAACCACTATGTGAGAGAAGTGAAAGAAACGGAATTGTTTCCTAATCGTCGTCAAACATACTCTACAGAAGCTGCAATTCCGGTACTTAACCTTGCTTTTTATCCCAAAGAACGTGGGCCGTACAACCTGGATGTTCAGGGAACTAATTTTGACGGGACTTTGATGAATCCGGAAAAACGTTGGGGAGGGATAACCCGGCGGATAGAATCGGGACAAACTGATTTTGAGGCAGCTAATATTGAAAATATCGAATTCTGGGTATTAGATCCGTTTATTTATGAGCCTAATTCTCCTGGAGGAGATCTCTTTTTTAATTTGGGAGAAGTCTCTGAAGATGTCCTGAAAGATGAACGGAAATTTTTTGAAAACGGCTTACCATTGGATAGAGATCCATCTAAAATCGATACAACAGTTTGGGGTGTAGTTCCCAAAACGCAAGCGCTGAATTATGCTTTCGATAACACTTCTGATGCGAGAGAAATACAGGATGTCGGCTTGAATGGTTTGAGTCAGGCAGATGAAAAGACTCACCCGTCTTATGCTAAATTCCTTGATGATTTGCAGGCAAAAGTGAATCCTGATGTTTGGGATACAATGAAAGGAGATCCGTTTTCTCCATTTAATTCTCCATCCGGAGATCTTTATCACTTTTTCAGAGGATCGGACTATGATCAGGAAGAGGCTTCTATCTTAAAACGTTATAAACATTATAACGGAACAGAAGGAAATTCAAAAGAATCCGATCAGTCGGGAGAAAAATACAATACGGCAACACGACTGATTCCCGATGTGGAAGATATTAATCAGGACAATACACTGAATGAAAATGAAAAGTACTTCCAGTATAAAGTTTCTATCCGTCCTAAAGATATGGTGGTCGGCAAGAATTTTGTCGCGGATAAAAGAGAAGCTCAGGTATTGCTTAAAAACGGAAAAACAGAAACCGTAACCTGGTATCAGTTTAAAATTCCAATCAGAGACCCTCAAAATTATAAAAATGTAGGAAATATAAAGGATTTCAAAACCATTCGTTTTGCAAGAATGTTTCTTACCAATTTTTCAGATTCGGTGATTCTTCGTTTTGGTGAATTGCAATTGGTAAGAGGGGAGTGGCGGAATTATCTTCGTGACCTTTCAAATTCAAATATGCCTACTACTGGAACAGGAGCCTTGAGTATATCCACAGTTAATATTGAAGAAAATTCAAAAAGAGAACCTGTAAATTATGTATTGCCTCCGGGAGTTAACCGGACACAAGATCCGTCACAACCACAACTTAGTCAACAGAATGAACAGGCTTTGGCCCTCAGAATAACTAATTTGGAATCGGGAGATGCTCGTGCAATATACAAAAATACAGCTTACGATTTCAGACAATACAAGCGTATTCAAATGTTTACTCACGCAGAACGTCTTAAAGAAGATATGACTTCAGATCTTCGTGATGATGAATTTTCGGTATTCCTGCGTTTGGGTTCTGACTACAAGAACAATTATTATGAATATGAGATTCCGCTGAAATTAACTCCGGCGGGTCAATATAGTCAGAATAGTAATTCCGACAAGCAAATCGTTTGGCCGGAAGCAAATATGTTTGATTTCCCATTTGAAGTTTTGACTGATCTGAAATTGGCAAGGAACAGGGATAAACGTCAGGCAGGATCAAAAGTTACGTATCAGACTCCATATTCGATTATGGATCCGAATAAACCGATGAATAAAGTAACGGTTGTCGGTAACCCTTCTATTGCAGAGGTGAAAGTGATCATGGTCGGTATTCGGAACAACTCCATGAATACAAAGTCGGCAGAATTATGGATCAATGAAATGCGTTTGACTGAATTCAATGAAGAAAACGGATGGGCTGCAAATGGAAACCTGTTCGTCGGATTGTCGGACTTGGGTACGTTCAATTTTAAGGGAAGTAAAGAGACATCCGGCTTTGGCTCTCTTGACCAGGGTATCATGGAAAGAAATATGGATGATCATCATCAGTATAGCGTTATGGCGACTATCGATGCCGGTCGATTATTCCCGGAACAAGCCAAGATCAAAGCGCCTTTCCATTATGTTTATGAAGAAGATGTTACCAGCCCGAAATATAATCCTTTAGATCAGGATGTATTACTTAAAGAAGCCCTCGATGAAGTTCAGACTTCAGCGGAAAAAGATTCTATAAAATTATTTGCGCAAACAAAATCGATTACCAAAGAGATCGGAATTAATAGCTTTAATGTGGATGTCAGGAGTAAAAACCCAATGCCATACGATCCGGCCAATTTTACTTTAGGCTATGTTTTCACGGAACGAAACAGACAGGATGCTACTACTACTTATGATCGGGAGACAATGAGTCGGGCTACGATGAATTATTCGTATGCTCCTATGATCAATATTGTTGAGCCATTCAAAAATATGAAGAGTAAATCCGGCGCTACAAAGTTGTTGAAAGATTTTGGTTTTAATTACCTGCCGGGAAGTTTTGGAATCACATCTGATATCTCCCGGAATTATTATGAAGTTCAATTGAGAGACCTGAACAGCCCGGAAGAGAATCTTATTGGGCCGTCGTTTAGGGAAGATTTTTATTGGAACAGGGCTGGTAATGTGCAATGGCAATTGACAAAGAATCTGACCTTGTCGATCAATACGGGAACAAAAGCAAGAATTGATGCTCCTCATATTCAGGTAAATAAGCAGTTTAACGGGGATGAGTATAATATGTGGAAAGACTCTGTGATCCAAAGTATCAAGGATCTGGGAACTCCACTTGATTATCATCAGGTATTTGTTGCAGACTATGATATTCCGTTTAAACTGATTCCTATATTAAGTTTTATGGGAGGTAAGTTGTCTTATAATGCCACTTATAATTGGGAAAAAGGTGCTCAGATACAGGTCGATGAAGGAGAAGAAGGTTTTGAAATAGGCAATACAATCCGTAATGAACGAACGATTGGTCTTAATAATCTGAATTTTAATTTTATAGCTTTATATGAGAAATCTCAGTTTTTGAGTGATGTCAATAAAAAATTCTCGTTCAAAAGATTAGGTGCGCCTGCTACTGCTACAAAAAGAGCTACCGCCAGAACAGGAAGAGGTGGAGCTCAAGACTCAATAATGACGAAGAAACCGGTGAAAAAACTACCAGTAGAACGGAAAAAGTTTGAAAGTGAAATTACATTGAATATGGATTCTTCGACCCTGGTAAATCATAGTTTGAATAATAAACGTCTGAGATTAACTGCCCGGGGAGAAGACGGCAAGCTATATGAATTGAAATTCAAATCGATAGATAAGAATACCATCCAGATTAAGAACAAAGATTCAGTCAAACTAAAGCTTGCTATTTCACAATTGCCTCCATTGGAAGAAACGACTTGGTATAAAGTAGCCCAGGTTGCAGCGAGGGGATTGATGATGGTGCGAACGGCAAGTGTATCCTATAGCATGTCGAATTCAAGTGTTATTCCTAACTTTGCTCCTAATGTGGGAGATTTCTTTGGGCAGGGAAATACTGATTTTGGAAAGGCTCCGGGGTGGGATTATGCTTTCGGATTTTCTGCCGATGAAAAATTTTTGGATAAAGCAGCTTCTAATAAATGGTTGTTGGGTAGTTCGGATTATATTGCTCCGGCAATTTTTAACGAAAATGAAACATTTAGCGCTCGCGCAGGTTTGGAGCCTTTTGTTGGATTCCGGATTGACCTGAATGCAGATAGGGTCTCGACTACCCGTAGAGAAATCGATTTTGTGAATTCAGGATCCCCTGTGTATGGAGGAACATTCAATATTACAACTATTGCCATCGGGTCTGCATTTGAAACTCCTAAGTCAGTGGATGGATATCGTTCAAAAACATTTGACAAATTTATGGCAAACAGGCAGATTATTTATAATCGTCTTGAAGGTCAATATTCTGGAACTCAATATCCTACAACCGGATTTGTGGCAGGAACCCCTTATGCTGGAAAGGCTTTTAATCCGAATAACGGAGACTTTACCTTGAATTCGCAGGATGTACTTATTCCGGCATTCATAGCTGCATATACAGGAAAAAATCCGAATTCGGTTTCTCTCTCGGCATTTCCTTCCTTGAGTCAGATATTGCCGAATTGGCGGATTACATACGATGGACTGATGCAGACTGAGTTTTTTAACAAATATTTTAAGAGTTTCATTATATCGCACGAGTACAATTGTAGATATACAGTCGGTAATTATACTTCTCATGGAAGCTGGGTTGATAATTCGAGTGGACTCGGATTTATACAAAGTCAGACATCCGGACCTGTTCCGTCATCTCCATATAGTATATCAGCTGCCAGTATTGCGGAAAGATTCTATCCTCTAATTGGAGTTGAAGGAGCTTTCAGAAATAATATGGCATTGAAGTTGGGCTTGAATAAAACTCGTAATGTAAATCTGAATGTATCTTCTAATCAAATTGTTGAAATTAA
>JAVBUX010000265.1:0-8205 GCA_031554915.1 Bacteroidales bacterium
TCAAACTGTTAATCCGGTTCATTATCCGGATAATGAACGGCACACAGGTCGGTCAGGAAATTGAATCCCAACTCCTCATCTTCGCGCATGAACCGGATAAGAACACTGACAGAATCAGGTAAAACTTCCAGCGTCAGGATATCATATTCCATTCGGAAATTGCTTATCGAATCCTGGAAATGTTTTTCCAAGCGGGTTTGAATATCTTCTGTTTTTAAAGCCATCTTATTCGAATTTATATGATTCCAACAATTCCTGATAGCGTTCCGAAGCCCGACGGTGAATCGATTCATGTTTAACAATTTCCTGCAACTGCATTAGTCCGTCAATAATCTGTTCCGGACGGGGAGGACACCCAGGCACATAAACATCGACCGGGATCACTTTATCGATTCCCTGCAAGACGGAATAGGTATCGAAAACACCTCCAGAAGCGGCACACGCTCCGACAGCAATCACCCATTTTGGTTCAGCCATCTGTTCATATACCTGCCTGAGGACAGGCACCATTTTCTTGGCGATAGTCCCCATTACCAGAAGCATATCGGCCTGTCTCGGGGAAAAACTATTACGTTCCGCACCGAAACGTCCCATATCGTATGTAGAAGCCATGGTTGACATATATTCAATCCCACAGCACGAAGTCGCAAAAGGTAATGGCCACAACGAATTGGCTCTGGCCAACCCGATCACATAGTCGAATCGGGTAGCAAAAAAGCCGTGTCCCCGGTAACCTTCCGGTGCAGGGACAACATCTACATGGGTATTCTTTGATTCGCTCATCTCAACTTGTTTTTAATTTTCCCAATCCAGCGCTTTCCGCTTAACAATATACAGGTAACCTACAAAAAGGACAACCATAAAACCGCCCATTTTCAATAGTCCGCTGACACCCAAAGAAGAATAATCGATCGCCCAGGGGTACATGAAAATTATTTCAATATCAAACAACACAAACAGGATAGCAGTCAGGAAATACCGCACGGCAAAAGGATGCCGAGCATCACCGATAGGATCGATACCACATTCGAAATTTTCACTTTTATTTTTTGTATTATGCTTCGGTCCCAACCAGTTGGAGACTGCAATTACCACGCAAATCATTATCGTGTAAAAAACGATATGCAGTAAGATCGGTAGAAAATCGGCAAAACTTGATTCCATAATCAAAAATATTATTTCCCAGTTTAATAAAATGCTGCTGATTGTTTGTATTTTAACAATATGGAACATGTTTTGTTTCGGAAATAATTGCCCAAACAGGATAATTTTGATACATTTGTCGTCAGTAATAATTGATGCGATAGCTGTTCAACTAGGAATTATGAAACTTAAGCCCACATTAATCCTCTTTCTTTTATATGCTGTCTCGTTTTCCTGTATGGTCCAGGCACAGAATAAAGTACCCGTTCGTATAGGAATAGCAGGATTATCTCATTCTCATGTAGATTTACTTTTACGAAATCTTTCACGTACAGATATACAAATCGTTGGAATTGCCGAAAACGACAGGGACATGGCCAAACGTTATTCTAAACGTTACGGATATGACATGAGTATCGTTTATAATTCCCTGGAAGAAATGGTTGAAAAGACAAAGCCGGAAGGTGTTCTGGCATTCAATTCTATTTACGACCACCTGAAAGTTGTAGAAGTTTGCGCGCCCAAAGGGATTCATGTCATGGTGGAAAAACCATTGGCAGTAAGTACAGAACATGCTAACAGAATGATTAATCTGGCAAAGAAATACAATACTTTATTACTTACCAATTACGAAACAACCTGGTACCCGAGTAATCAAAAAGCATTTCAAATGACTGTAGATGATAACTCTATCGGAGACATCCGCAAAGTTATCATTTGTGACGGTCATCGTGGACCAAAAGAAATCGGGGTGAACGCTGAATTCCTGGAATGGTTAACCGACCCGGTCTTAAATGGAGGTGGTGCTGTTGTCGATTTCGGATGTTACGGAGCAAATCTGATGACCTGGCTGATGAAAAATCAGCTCCCGGTCTCAGTTTCCGCAACCCTGCAACAAATCAAACCGGATGTCTATCCTAAAGTAGATGATGAAGCCTCTATTGTTTTAACGTATCCTAAAGCCCAGGCTATCATTCAGGCTTCGTGGAACTGGCCTATCGACCGAAAAGACATGGAAATATATGGAGTAAACGGTTATATCAAAGCTTTGAATGCCACAGATTTTAATTATCGTTTATCAAGAGAAAGTTCTGTTGTCCAGGAAAAGTTACCCGCCCTGGAACAACCGTTCAATGAGCCCTTCCGGTATTTTTCAGCTGCTATCAGGGGTGAAATAAAAGTAAGCGAATACGATTTATCATCTCCGGAAAATAATCTGCTTGTCATCAAAATATTGGATGCCGCAAAGAAAAGTGCAAAAACAAAACAAGTGGTCACTTTCAAATAATAGAGATAAAAATAATACAAACACAATTAGATGTTGTCTTTCATCCAAAAATGTTCACTTGCCGCTTTATTGTTATGCTGTGTATTGTATATACACGCAGATGATAGTATCAGACAAGGTCTCCATTTTTACTCATTTGAAGTTGACAAGGACAAAAGAACCTACTTGGATCTGACTCCGGAAAAATCATTGAAATTTTCAAATGGATTTTCCATGGAATTTGACTTTAAGTTAAAAACGAAAGATGAAAACTTTGGTTATGTTTTCCGGATTCTGGGTAATGACAGCCTTAATATAGATTTGATTTCCGATATCAAGGTAGGGAATACCTATTCAATGGTAATAGGGAAAAATACAGTATTACAATTCACTACTAACGAAATACCAAACTATGTTGCAGATGAATGGATTAAGGTAAAGTTTAGGTGTACGAAAAAAGACACGATTACCTTGGAATTTAATGGATCGAGAAAATCCATTCACCATAACATAAAAAACATATCCAAATATGATATTTTCTTTGGAGGAAATACCGATAAAAAAATTTCGACCACCGATGTTCCTCCAATGATTATCAAAAATATTCGTTTATATGACGAAAGACAAAATTTAGTCCGGAATTGGATACTTGGGAAACATGGAAATGATTGTGTATATGATTCCTGTAAAAATGATAAAGCCGTTGTCCTGAACCCCCTCTGGGAAATAGATAGTCACTCCAAATGGGAAAAAGTAAAAACATTTCTTGTCCCTGAAATATATCAGCAACTGGCATTCGACCGATTCCAGGAACGGATTTTCATTGTAAAAAACAACCGGATCCTGGTATATCATGTAAAAACGGGACAAACCGACACACTGAAAGCCATTAAAGGAATTCCATTCAACAATATGGCGAATCAATTGGTATATGATGAAAAAAAAGACCAACTGATATCCTACGATTTTAACAGTAAGCAGTTAGCCCGGTTTGATTTCAAAAAAATGTCGTGGAATAATGATAACCTGACAAAACTCGAACCGACCTTCTGGCATCACGGAAAATATTTCTGCAGTAAAGACAGCACACTGATCACTATGGGAGGATATGGTTTCCATAAATATTCCGGATTGTTACAACAATATTCTTCAACGGATTCAAAATGGGAAGAATTCAATCTGTCAAAATCCATTACCCCACGTTATCTGGGAAGCCTCGGCAATTGGAAAGATTCTGTATTCCTTTATTTTGGAGGTTATGGAAATGAATCCGGAGATCAACGAGAATCTCCACAAAACTACTATGATCTCTACTCTATTGATGCCAAAAATTTCTCAATAAAAAAATTATGGGAACTGGAAAATATAAAATCTCATTACACTTGTGGTAATTCACTGATTGTCAACAATAAAAAACAATCATTCTATACTTTATCCTATCCTAATAAAAAGTATGAAACACATATTACTCTATATGAATATCGCATTAATTCTCCTGAATTTCAAGCTCTTGGAGACTCCATACCCTATTTCTTTAATGATGTTGAATCCTATTGTGATCTATTGAAACCGGAAAGCGAGTCTCACTTAATTACAGTCACAATAACAAGAAAAAATAATAACTCCGAAATTAATATTTATTCTATAGCCTATCCTCCCCTGAATTTAAGCGACACTCTCCAGATAACTCCTACAGAATCAAACAATTGGGCTTGGTGGGGTGCCGGGGTTATTCTAATATCCCTTGCTCTTTGTTTTATATGGATAATCTCCCGGAAAAGAAAAGTAAACAAGCATCTTACATTCAACATTCCAAATCCGGACTCTAAAGATAGGCCATCTATACTTGCAGAGGCTTTTTCCCAACAAGATAAGTATCCTTCGATCTCCCTGTTAGGCGACTTCAACGTTCTTGACAAAGAAGGCGAGAACATTTCCAACGGATTCACTCCTACGACAAGACAAGTCTTTCTGCTCATCCTTTTATCCACTATCAGAAATAAACAAGGGATTTCGTCCTCTGAGCTACGAAATACTTTGTGGTACGACAAAGATGAAGAAAGCGCCAGAAATAATCGCAATGTTTACATCAATAAACTACGGATGTTATTAAAAAACGTGGGCGATGTAAAAATCCTCAATGACAAGAACTATTGGAAAATAACCCTGGATAACACCGTTTTCTGTGACTATGAAAGAGTCGTTTCTCTAATTTCCACATTAGAGAAAAAATCTGAATTAGATAAATCCTTATTGAATGAAATGCTGGATATCGCGGCCAGAGGTAAACTCCTTCCATTTTATGAAATGGAATGGTTGGATGATATCAAAGCTGATTATTCTGATCGAATCATCGAATATCTATTAAAAAAAGCTAGTCTCCCTGAATTGAGAGACGAGCTGGCATTATTATTGAAAATTTCAGAAGTAATCTTATTGCATGATGATATTGAAGAAAGCGGTATCAGACTCAAATGCAATACCTTATTCCGATTGGACAAGAAAAAACAAGCTTTGATCTGTTTCAATAAATTCTCTGAGGAACATGTCAAATTATTGGGCATCGAAACAAAGTTATCCTTCGAAGAAATTGTAAAATAGATTCTGCATCTACAATATCTATCTTCTCCCTATCTATCCAAGCTTTATATCGAATTCTTATTAATTTGGAGCTGTAAATGCAGTTTTCAATTGTGTAATAAATCCGAGTTTATTGTTACATTTAAATTGAATTCCTGAGATTTTCATATTTGCAGGTGTTGAGATAATAACATGGTTCCAACCTTGCTTTAGAGGCAAGGTTTTAAGAGATTCCTGCTTTTTACCGTTCAATGATAATTCGCAACCAGTTCCGGGAGTTACTTCCAGATCCAACTTCGGCATATCCGGTTCTATCAATAAATCATCTAACGGACGTGGACTCCAGAGATAAAAGCTGTAAGTTATCCGGTTATTCTGCTTTTTTTCAAACAGATCTGAAACTTTTACATAACCATCTTTATCAATCAATGTCTCCGAAATTTTCTTTCCTTCCGATGGAATACCTGCTTGTAATAATATTTTTTCCAAGGTATTGTATCCCTTTTCCGTAGAAGTAAAATTGCTCAAAGTACTGATAAAATAAGTAGAGCAACCTTGTTGATATTTGACAAAAACAGCATCAGTACCTTTGGCTTCATTCTCACTGCGAAGTACTGCTGCAGTTTTCAATTCTTCCGGACGTTTATTCCACTTTCTCCAGTTCGTATTGCAGGCTTTCAATAAAACATCGCCCTCCTTCACGAATGCTCCGAATATTCCATATTGGGAAGCATCATCCTGCGGTATTTCACAGAAATAAAAATCCGAATTAACAGTTTGTCGTAACCATGACTTTTGTTCCGGGATATAAGAAGAAGCAACACGTTCTTTTAAATCAAATGGCTCCGGAAATAGTGTATTAAATACACCTATTAAAGATGGGATCGGAGCCCAAAGCCAAATATCTGCACCTTTCGAGATCAAATCTTTAATTTGAGAAATAGTTTTTCCTTCCGGAGTATAATTCCCATCGATAATCAATAGAGTTTCACCTGGAACTTTTATTTTAGAAGTAAAGCTAACCCCATGATTTTCAAATATTTTCTTCACTGAAGAACTTTCATCACCAACAAAAAAGATTTCCTGATATTTCTTCTCTGCTTCCACAGCTATCGGAGCTGAAACTTTTACAGGCATCACACTCCACTTCGACCATGCAGATCCTCCAGGTGCATTAGCAGCCTTAATAGCATCAAACATTGGCCATGTAATATACAAAGGCAAACTTGGATCGTATCCAGGGTTGAATGTAGAACAATAAGCTCCTATACGCTCCGGCTGAACTCCAAACAGCCCTTCTTTATAATCTGAGAAGAAAACACCATCACTGTCTATCGCCGGAGGGGTTTTTAAGTCTTTTTTCCCAAGAGGAAGCGGCTGTAAACCATACCAGGCAAGGTTGAAGACGGAGACATAAGAGGCACCCATCTTCCGTTGATTAGCAATCAGGTCATAACATTCATAAGCCAGACCTTCCATGCGACCTAATTGTGATTCATAAGCCCGTTCTCCATTGTATTTCGACACTTGTTCCGGAGTTCCGTAATAAGCCATACTGTGCTCTCCTACTCCCCAGGGCTTCCCTATTTGCTGCCATTTTTTCATGGAATTCATATCTCCGTAATGTCCCATTGTTGTAGGCAGAATACCGTCTCCATCATCTTCTCCGTCGCTGGAGATCCATGGGCGGGTAGTGTCGTTCTTTCGTACAATATCATTCCAATCCTGCCATGCCTTTTTCTGAAAACTCATCCATTCCGGTTTATTGAATACATGCAGAATAACCGGTTTATTTTCATTACTGATGCTCCAACCAAAAACAGAAGCATGATTACGATCCCGAAGTACCAGACGTTCCAAATGATTTTTACAAGCATCCCAAAACTTTTGAGAATCCATTTTTGGGCCTCCATCACTAGCCCAGATAGCTGTTTCATTCAAGACACAAATACCCATCTCATCGGCAACATCCATATAAAAACGAGGATATACCTGGGCATGTGGACGTACCGCATTGGCATTGGCTGCTTTCAATGCAGTAAACCAGGCCCAGGCATACCTTCTCGTCAATTGAGGAACTCCCATAAAATGCCAGGAATCACCTCTCAGCTCAATCTTTTTGCCGTTCAAGAGCTGTGTTGTCCCTGAGAATGTCCATTCTCTCCAACCAAAACGTTCGTATTTGGTGTCAATAATATTATTTTTCTTTTGTAAGTTTAAAGTCAATCCGTAAAGATTGGGGAATTCAGGAGTCCAATAATCTAATTTCCCGTTTTGAACAGGGACACGAAGCGTTATTTTCTGATCTCCTGTTGCAGGAATTGTAACTTTTTGAGCAGGAACCGACAAAGCAACTGCCTGATCCAATTCCCATTCGGGAAGAGGTGCATAATTAACATCTGTGCCTGCTTTATTTATCCATTCTCGAATATTGCCTTTTATGTCAACCGTAACACTCTGGCTGGTAGTATTTTTTAAGATCAATTCCAGTTCCAGTACATTCTGAGAAACCAGAGGTTTTACATATACATTATCTATATACACTTGAGATACAGCAAAAAGAGAGACATCCTGCCAAATTCCATTTACATGATATCCCCACATGGAGCCTGCAGGCACAATCCTGCGACCTAAAGTCGAACGATCTTCAAAAAGGGCCTGACTACGGACGCCAAGCAATACTTCTGCTGTTTTTCCGGGAGTAACAAAAGATGTGACATCCACATCAAAAGGCAGGAAAAGATCAAAATTTTCACCGGCTTTTTTACCGTTTACATAAACTTCGGTATATCCGGCAACCGCTTCAAAATGCAATTTTATAACTTTATTATTCCAACCTGATGGGATATTTATTGTTTTTTTCATCCAGGCCATCTTAATATTATCCCATTCCTTAGGATAAGACGGATAATTACGATGATCCGGACCTTCAAGATCACGGTTCGCAAAAGAATTAATATTCCATGGAGACGGTATTTTTATTTTCACCTTGTCCCACTGACTGGCATCTGGTTGAGGTAATTCAGGAGCAACACCCTGACCGGACTTGTAAATCGCAGGCAAAGGAACTCCCTGAAATTCCCATAAGCCATTCAAACAAATTTCATCACGGGATTCTTTCTCTATCTTATTGATATACCCTTCCGACGGAGCAAATGTATAATTGTAAAATAACTTCCCTTGATCCGACTGATTCTGTGCAGTCATTTTTATTG
>JAVBUX010000327.1:0-7928 GCA_031554915.1 Bacteroidales bacterium
GATAGGGATAATAATCTATACATGTCTAATTCTGAAGTTATTAATTGTTTCGATGTATTATCGGCAACTAATGAGTGGGCAAGCCTCCATTATGATGGTATGTCCGGACTTTTGGTTTATCCCCAGAAGGTGGTTATTGATAAGAATAATCGAAAGTGGGTAAATATTCCACGAAAAGATAGAGTTGGAGTTTTTGTTTTTGATGATAAAGGACAGACTCCATTCAACTATCATTCGTCGGCATTTATCGATCAACAACAGAATAAAGTTAATGCAACCGGTTATTTTTGCATTGCAGAGGATTTGAACGGGACTATTTGGGTTGGAACGGATAATGGACCAATCTCTTTTTCAAGTCCTACTCAGGTTGCACAAGGGCGTTGTAACCGTGTGGTTATCTCTGGGAATTCATCGGAACCTTATTATTTGCTTTATGGAGAGAAAATCATGGCTGTTGCTATCGATGGAGGCAATCGTAAATGGTTTGGAACAGCTGGAAGCGGTGTTTTTTGTGTTGATATCAATGGCGACAATATCAAAGTTACCAATTTTACAACAGAGAATAGTCTGTTGATCTCGAATGTAATTAATTCGATAGCAATAGATAATAATACAGGAGAGATCTTTATTGGAACCGATAAAGGACTGGTATCTTATATGGGAGATGCAATTGATGGCAAGACTGATTATTCGAATGTATATGCTTATCCTAATCCTGTTCATCCGGCTACGGATAATATGGTAGTCATCACGGGTTTAATGGCTAATTCTACGGTCAAAATTACCGATTTGAATGGAAATTTGATTACTCAGGGATTATCTGCCGGAGGTCAATTTACATGGAACTGTACTAAGCGTAATGGACAACGGGTAACCAGTGGTATTTATCTGGTATTGGCATCTACTCCTGATGGGAAAGAAGGGGTTGCGACAAAAATAATGGTCATCAAATAGAAGATCGTATCCTCCATTCTTGTGGATAAAGATTGTTAGCCCGATTTCCGATGTTTTTGATAAAGCCTAGTGGTAATCCGTTGTAAGTAACGATATTATATCCTTTAGGACAATCTTCCGGAAGATTGAATAATGCTTCTTTTCTTAAATAGTTGAGTGCTTGGGTTTTATCTAGTTCAAGCTCAGGAAATATGTTTTTACAAAGTTCCATTGAAAGGGCAAGATGGTGACTGGGAATCATATCCTTTCCTTTTAATTCGCCGATTTGGATGCCTGCATAAAGAATTTTCAGATGTTCTTTCAAAATACGAAATTGCTCCCAATGTATCATGGGTATTGCTGAAAAAATACCTTTCTCTTCAAAGAAATGATATCTGTCAGGATTGGATATCCAGGATATTATTTCCTGTGGTATCTTGATCGATTTTTCGTTGGCGGAATTTTTGTCTTTTTTGTTTTTGGCGAATTGTCTGTGGTTAATAGGATATTCTGCCTCTACTGCATTTTTTTTGATTGCAGCCATAAAAAATCCTTCTCCTTTGGTTTGGTGTGGTATAAATCGATAAACAGGAAAATTTCCTTTTAAATTTCCTTTGATTTTCCAAGAGTTATCCACCGGGATTTCCAAAACCTCTCCTCCCAGTTCTTCTGCAATCCAGGTAATGTTATCTTCGTTTTCTGAAGTATTGTATGTACAAGTGCTGTAAATAAGGATTCCTTCTGGTTTTAGAGCAGGCCAGATATCTGCAATGATACGGCGTTGTCGTTCAGCACATAGCTTTACATTCGAAGGAGACCATTCGTTAACGGCCTGTGGGTCTTTCCTGAACATGCCTTCTCCGGAGCAGGGAACATCGGTCAGGATCAGATCGAAATAATTTTCTAATTTCCCGATTTCGGCAGGATCGTTATTGGTAACAACTACCGACTGATTCCCCCATTTGATGTTATTTTCAGCCAGAATATTTGCACGGCTGCGGATTACTTCATTTGAGACCAACAGGCTGTCTTCCGGAAGCAATGCAGATAAATGTGTGGATTTACCTCCCGGTGCAGCACAGAGATCCAATGCGCATACAGGTTCATTTATATGTGTTTTGATTACTTGTTCCAAAAACATGGAAGAGGCCTCCTGTACATAGTAACATCCTGCATGAAATTCCGGATCGAAAGTAAATGATGGCCGGGTTTTAAGATAATAACCATCTTTGCACCAGGCTACTAATCCGTTGTCATTTTCGGATAAGATCTCAGGAAGTTCTTCGGATTGCATCAGCGCTTTTTTGCTATTATTTGTCCTGATACTGACAGGGATGACTTCGTTTAGAGAAGCAACAAATGCAGGATATTCCTCTCCGAGCAAATCCTGCATTTGATATATAAATTCTTCAGGCAGATTCATTAAAATGAGAATGGGGTGTAGGGTAAATTCAGATCCAGGGCGATTGCTTCATACACAAGCTGTCCGTTGCAAACATTCAAACCTTTGACTAAAGATGGATCATCTTTCAATGCTTTTTCCCATCCTTTGTTGGCAATATCGATGGCATAAGGAAGTGTTGCATTGGTTAGAGCCATTGTTGAAGTACGTGGAACTGCTCCCGGAATATTAGCAACGCAATATTGTACGACATCATGGACATAGAAAATAGGATCTTTATGTGTTGTCGGTTTAGATGGTTCAAAACATCCTCCCTGATCGATAGCAACATCTACCATCACAGAACCTTTCCTCATAGAGGCAATCATATCATTGGTAACCAGTTTGGGAGCTTTGGCTCCTGCTACTAAAACAGCTCCGATAACAACGTCCGAATATTTGATTTCTTCGCGAAGAGTCCATGGACTGAACATTACCTGTTTGCAATTAGCTGGCATTACATCGCTTAGGTAGCGTAAGCGCTCAAGGTTGATATCCATGATAGTGACATCTGCTCCTAAACCACAGGCCATCTTTGCAGCATTGATTCCAACAATACCCCCGCCAATGATCAAAACTTTGGCCGGAGCAACACCAGGAACTCCTCCAAGTAAAGTTCCTGATCCTCCCTGAGGCATTTCAAGAAAACGAGCTGCTTCCTGGATTGACATTCGTCCGGCGACTTCACTCATCGGTTGAAGTAAAGGAAGGCGTCCTCCCGGTAATTCCACGGTTTCGTATGCTATTGCAACACATTTACTGTTCATCAGGGCTTTGGTCTGTTCTGCATCGGCGGCCAAATGAAGATAGGTGAAAACAATCTGTCCCGCTCGTAATAGACCATATTCCGAAGGTAAGATTTCTTTCACGTGCATCACCATATCGGCCTGGGCAAAAATTTCCTGTGGAGTATTTGTGATCTGTGCTCCAACACGGCTATATTCCTCATTGGAGAATCCACTGCCCAATCCCGCATCTTTTTCTACCATAACGGTGTGTCCGTGAAATACCATTTGTTCGACTCCTGCAGGAGTCATAGAAACACGATTTTCCTGAGATTTAATCTCTTTTAAGATGCCGACTTTCATACAGTTAAATTTTGAAATAAATAAAAATACTTACAAAAGTACAGAGAATTTCGGCAAATAACCCCTATGGAGATATGTTTTTAATCATATTCTTTAAATTCTCAGATGAAGGTGTATCAATTTGATAGTCGGCTTATTCTTTATAAAAACCAGATTTCTCCGGAACTACTTGTTTTTTACGGATTTAATTTGTATCTTCGGCGATAATGTTTTGTTAATCATCCGCTCATGAAGAAAGAAAAATTCAATATCGAATATGTCTTCGATAAAGCTTCCAGAAAAAACCTGTGGATTTATATCACTACGTCTTCTGGTTTATCGGAATGGTTTGCTGATGAGGTCATCTCCAGAGGTGATACGTTTGAATTTATTTGGAATAAGCAGATGCTTGAAGCTGAAAGGCTGACGATGACGCAGGATTCCTTTGTTCGCTTTCGATGGATCGGTGAAGAGGATGAAGATGCTTATTTTGAATTTAAACTACACTCAAATGAGTTGACGGGAGCTTTGCTGCTTGAAATTATTGATTTTGCATATCCGGAAGAGAAAGAGGCTGCCATTTCACTTTGGGATTCTCAGGTGAAGTCCTTATTGAGGAGACTTGGCCTATGAATGGAGTACCTTCTCGTTAGTATAAAAAAAAGACGGCGGGACTCACGTCCAACCGTCTTTAACCGTTTAATCAAAAAAGTTAGTTTAAAAATGAAATAGTATAATAATATTGTTAGTTTTCATTATTTCTAATTGTGTCTAATACTCTCAGTCCTGAAAGATTAATTTTCTCTGCATACTTCACCAATGTTTTTAAATCAATGTCACCATTAAGTGAAATTAAACTGAAATTTTTATTTTTATCCATTTGAAGTAACACCAGCTCTCTGATAACTCCTTTGGTTTCTTTTGCCATAATCATCAATTCGTCTTTTGTTCCCTCTTTTGTAGATAGTAAGGCTTCAAATCCATTTTTCTTTTTAGTCAGAATGGCATAAGCTGAATCATAATACTCACAACTGAGAGTCGAATCCTTGGAAGATATGACTATTATCTTTTCGAGGCCTTTGATAGCCTTGTTGAAATCTTCGTTGTTTGTGGAAGCATCTTCCATCATTTGGAACATTTTTTTTCCGATGGAAACAACTTCCAAATTATCATCATTATTGAACTTTTCTAAAAACAAATTGGCGATTTCTTGTGAAAAAGCTGTTTGGGACAAAATGCTCAGTAAAATGATAAATAAAAATTTTTTCATTCCTTGTTTTCAATAATCATTTCTTCTGCTTCGATTTTATCCTCAAGACTAATTGAATCTTCTTGCAATACTTCAATAGAATCTTTTGCCTTCAAAAGTGAAGACGATACTTTGTCGAGTACGGCTTGAGTTTCTTTAATGGCTTCCTGAGGGTCGGAATAAGTCTCAGAAAAAACTTCTTTCAAAAATTCTTCCTGCTGATAATGGGTGTAAATCCCTGTCCCTGCTGAAATAATGATCAAAATGGAGGCTGCAATTTTTAATGCCGGATAAAATTTGATAGAAGGTAAATGCCTCAGAACTTTACGTGAAACGGAAACCGGAGCCTCTACTTTCTGGAAATTATTCAAAACCAGAAAATTTTTCCTGTATTTCAGCAAATCTTCCGGTACATCATTTCCGGCAAACCACTCCTGAAGCTTTCTTCCTTCTTCCGGTGAGGTCTCGCAATTCCAATATTTTTCTAACAGTTCTCTCATGATCTAATTTTCGTAAGAATCCAATAATTCTTTAATCTTTTGTCTTGCCCGGAATAAATTCACTTTTACCTGATCTTCCGGAATATTCATTACATCACTGATCTCTTTGTAACTGAATCCTTCCATATCTCTTAGAAGGAAGATTGTTCGTTGCTTTTCTGACAACAAACCAGTCATTTTTTGAATCATTTCCAAACGTTCGATGTCCTCAAAAGATTTTTCCGGATCGAATCCATGGAAATCCAGTTTTTCAGGCATTGAAACCAATTGATTATCTTTCAGGGAAATTTTATCCAAAGCTATATTTCGCGCAGACCGGATACAATAACCCTCCAGATTGGAAATTTTGTCCCATTCATTCCTTTTTTGCCAGACATTCAACATTGCATCCTGCACGACATCCTCTGCGTCTTGCTTGTTACCTGTAATGCTTAAGGCAAGACGAAACAATTTATCCGCGAGCGGGATAATTGTATTTTTAAACTTCTTGTCCTGCCTCATTAATTTCTTGACGGTTGAAAAAGGCAAATGTTACACACAATATAAAATTAAACATCTTTTAACATTGCATCATCATCGGAGATCAGTAACAGAACATCTTTTGGATATAATTCTGTCGATCCGGTAGGGATAAGATATTGTTCTTCTCGCTTTACCATAACTACTAATGTATTGGGATGTAGAGATATGTCTTTGATCATATTGCCGTTTTTAAGTAATTGTTCGTCAACGACATATTCCTTCATTACAGAATTGATGTCGTCGGAAACTTCAATCTCGAACACAGAAAGTTCCGGTTTTTCGTCCGGCTTTTTTGCCAGTCCCAGCCAATTTGCGACGGTTGGAATAGTCGTACCTTGTATGAGCAGAGATACTAAGGTTACAAAAAATACGATATTAAAAATCATAGATGATTGTTCCAGCCCTGAAGTAAGAACATAAGTTGCAAAAATGATAGGTACTGCGCCGCGTAGGCCGACCCAGGATGTAAATGTTTTAGCATGGAATGACATTTTCCTGAAAGGTAATAAGCATAGAAATACACTTAATGGGCGTCCAAAGAGGATCATAAATAATCCTATAATAAGCCCGATTCCCGCTACCGGTAATAATTCTTTAGGATTAACCAATAATCCCAGACAAAGGAACATAATGATTTGAAACAACCATGTCAAGCCCTCGAAGAAACGCTTGGATGAGAATTTTTGGGTGAACTTGGCATTTCCGATAACTAATCCTCCGATATAAACGGCCAGGTAACCATTGCCATTCAAATCGTTGGTCGAGGCAAAGATAAAGAAGCAAATTGCCATCAGGAGAATCGGGTATAATAACCGGTTGGGTAAATTGATCTTGTTCAGTACCCAAACAAATAGTTTTCCTAATCCAAAGCCCATTAGGGCTCCGAAGATAAATTGAAACAGAAAAAAACCGATGGTATGCCAGATACTACTCGTTTGCAATTGTATTATTTGGATGAATGTAATGGTCAGTAAATAGTCCATAGGGTCGTTACTGCCACTCTCAAATTCAAGCAAGGGTTTCATGTGCTCTTTTAGTGAAACACCTTTGGATCTTAATAAATTGAATACTGATGCAGAGTCTGTTGAGGACATCACAGATGCGAGTAATAATGCTTCAAGCAGAGTGAAAGTAAGTGTGCCGAAAAAATTATTAGTCAACCAAAAAATGAAAAAACCTGTGATCAGAGCGGTGAGTAAGACTCCAAGAGTCGCCAGTACAATTCCTGAAATAGCGATAGGCCTGATATCTGAATATTTAGTATCCATACCTCCGGAAAACAAGATTACGTTTAATGCAATCATGCCGACGAATTGGGCAATATTCGGATCGTTAAACTGAATCCCCAAACCATCGCTTCCGGCCAGCATCCCGATAAATAGGAAAAGAACCAGAATAGGAAGCCCTAGCCTGAAACTTGCCCGACTGGCAAAAATGCTTAAAAATAAAAGGATGCTCCCAATGAGTACAATATTATCAATAGACAAATTCATAACAGAGAGGTTTTCACAAAAATAATATTTTTTTTTCGTGAAATAAAATATTTGTACCTTTGTATTTTTGAAATACGTATAGAATGTATAAAATTAGCAAGCAGTTTTCTTTTTCAGCATCACATGTGTTGGATAACTTGTGCGATGAGCATCCCTGCTCTCGTTTACATGGTCATAACTATGTGGTAACGGTTCATTTGCGTAGTGAAGTGCTTGATGAATACGGGTTTGTAAAGGATTACAGAGCCTTGAAGCCAATCAAGGAATATCTGGATAAAGAATTGGATCATCGTCATCTGAATGATGTTATGCCATTTCATCCCACAGCTGAAAATATTGCCCGTTTCCTTTTCGATAAATTTAAACCGGCTTTTCCTGAATTGTATGCACTGGAAGTGAGCGAAACTCCAAAGACAAGCGCTATTTATGAAGCTTAAAGTCAATGAAATTTTCTATTCTCTGCAAGGCGAAGGGGGTAGGCAGGGAGAGGCTTCTGCCTTTATACGCCTTTCCGGTTGTAACCTGCATTGCGACTTTTGTGATACGGAATTCGAATCCGGGGAATGGATGGATTTAGACGAAATATTATCTAAAATTAAGGATTTTCCTTGTAAATGGATTATTTGGACAGGAGGAGAACCTTCACTTCAGTTAAACGACGAAATACTATTGTTCTTCCGGGATAAAGGATACAAACAAGCCGTTGAAAGTAATGGCTGTTTC
>JAVBUX010000203.1:0-4643 GCA_031554915.1 Bacteroidales bacterium
CAAATTATGAAAAGCTTTTTAACCCGGATTCCCAATAAAATGATTCTGCCGTTTTTTATTGCAGGAGGATTGCTTGCCGGTTTAGGAGCTTATGCTATTTATATGTCCAGAGCTCATTCTTACCTCTCGGACGACCCTTCCGCCTGTATCAATTGTCATATTATGACACCTTATTATCAATCATGGAATCATAGTTCCCATGCTCAATGGGCTAATTGCAATGATTGTCATGTTCCTCACAATAATATTGTTTCGAAATATGCTTTTAAAGCAAAGGATGGTTTGTATCATGCTGCTGTTTTTACGGTAAACGGAGAACCTCAAACGATTCGTCCACGCGAAGCAAGTAATAATGTGATCATGGAAAATTGTATCCGTTGTCATACACAACTGAATACCGATTTTGTAAAGACAGGAATGATTACTTATACAGAAGCAAGACATGGGGCTGGAAAAGCCTGTTGGGATTGTCATACTCATGTTCCTCATACAAAAATAAGCAATCTGAGTTCATCCCCCAATGCCATTGCTCCGTTACCGGAATCTCCTGTGCCTGAGTGGTTGAAGAAAATAATGAAAAAATAATAAAACAGAAAAAATATGTTCGGAAAACTAGCAGAAGCAATTAAGCGTTGTCCCATCATCGGATGGGGAATATTTGCCGTAGTTATGGTAGCTGTGTTCGTGTTAGGACTTCTTGCCGCCTCTATTACCGAGCGAAGAGCGGAAATCGCTACTTTGTTTAATAATAAGAAGGTGGATATTGCCGGTATTGAGTCCCGTAATGGAGTTTGGGGAGAAAATTATCCTCGTGAGTATAATACCTGGAAAAAAACGGCGGATATGGATTTCCGCAGTAAGCATTTGGGGAATATGCCGGAAGATGTATTAGCTAGTCGCCCAGAAATGGTAGTTCTTTGGGCGGGATATGCCTTTGCTCAGGATTATTCGGCTCCACGTGGCCACATGCACGCATTGGAAGATATCAGAGCAACATTACGTACAGGTTCTCCTGATGAGAACACAAAAGATATGCAGCCGTCAACCTGTTGGACCTGTAAGAGTCCGGATGTTCCCCGGATGATGCATGAAAAAGGTATTGAGAATTTTTATAAAACTCCATGTAGTACTTTTGTTGACCAGATTGTCAATCCGATTGGTTGTGCCGATTGCCATGATCCGAAAACAATGAACTTGACGATTACACGTCCGGGATTGATTGAAGCATTTGAACGTCAGGGACATAATGTTGCAGATGCAACTCCTCAAGAGATGCGTTCTCTTGTCTGTGCACAGTGTCATGTCGAATATTTTTTCAAAGGCGAAGGTAAATACCTGACTTTCCCATGGGATGGGGGGATGACCGTTGAAGCTATGGAAAAGTACTACGATGAGGCTGAATATAAAGACTGGACCCATGCGGTGAGTCGTGCTCCGATGTTGAAAGCACAACACCCTGATTACGAAATATTCCTGATGGGCCCTCATGCTCAACGGGGTTTGAGTTGTGCTGATTGTCACATGCCGTACATTTCAGAAGGAGGAATAAAGTATTCTAACCATCAGGTAATGAGTCCATTGAAAAATATTTCAAGTACTTGTCAGACTTGCCACCGCGATTCGGAAGAAAAATTACGCAATTATGTTTATGAATATCAGGACAAAGCTTTGGAAATACGCAATCGTATTGAAAAAGAATTATCGAAAGCACACATTTTGGCAAAAACCGCATGGGACAACGGAGCTTCAGAACAAGAGATGGCCCCTGTCCTGAAATTGCTTCGCCAGGCTCAATGGCGTTGGGACTTTGCAGTAGCTTCACATGGTGCTTCTTTCCATGCTCCGGTCGAAACTCAGCGTATCCTGGCACATAGTCTTGATAAGTCTTTGCTGGCACAATTGGAAGTTCAGAAAGTACTTTTTGCCCATGGAGTGACAAATGTAACGATGCCTGATATCTCCTCTAAAGAAAAAGCTCAGGATTATATCGGTCTTGATATGAAGACGATCAAAGAGAAAAAAGCTAAATGGGTAGAAACCGTTGTTCCCAAATGGCTGGAGAGTGCAAAAGAAAAGGGAAGAATTTAAGAAAAATGTGGCAGTTTCCGTGGCGATATAGAGAAAGTTGTACTTTTATCGGAGGACTTATTGTTATTGGATTAGCATTACAATTACTGGTCGGAGCATTTGACTTTACACTTTTGTGCTGGCCAGTTAATATAATTTTGGGAGGGATTTTCATTTTACTTCTTCTGGGATTTTCATTTAAACGAAAGAGCCTTTTTTATCAATGGTTTTCAGGAATACCAATGGCTGTCACATTGATCGCAGCATTAGTGATTTTAGGAATTATCATGGGCCTGACTCCCCAGCTAACTTCAGCCAATGTGACCAATGATCTGCCTTCTCATTTGGGATTGAACCGAATGACCTCTTCCTGGCCTTTTGTTTTAGTTTATTTTACTACACTTCTTTCTCTTGGATCCCTGATTATCAGGCGTATAATTTCTTTTCGAATAAAAGATTATGCTTTTTACTTGAACCATATCGGTTTGTGGTTGTTTCTTTTTGCTGCCGGAATGGGAGCATCAGATATCAAACGTTATGTAATGTATGTTCGTGAAGGAGAAGTGGAATGGCGGGTATATAATGATAAAAATGATGTTCTGGACCTGCCTGTTGCCATTAAACTGAATGATTTTTCGATGGAAGAATATCCTCCTAAATTAACAATTATAAGCCGGAAAACCGGTGAACCACAGCCGGAAAACAAACCGGAATATTTTCAAATTGATGAAAAACAGCCGGATGGAAAGATTAATGAATGGAATATTGTATTGAAAGAATATATACATCAGGCTGTTCGCAATAGTGATAGTACTTATCATGAAGTGCATATTCCAGGATCTGTTCCTGCAGCTAAAATTGAAGTTCGGAATTCAGAGAGGGGAATACAGAAAGAAGGGTGGGTTTGTTCCGGAAATATTTCCCAATTATATATGGTATTAAATCTGGATGAAAATTTTTGCGTAGCGATGACACGACCAGAACCCAAACGTTTCGTATCCGATATTAATATTTATTCCGAAGATGGAAGTGAATCACATACATTATTGGAAGTAAATAAACCGTTCAAGCAAGGAAATTGGATGTTATATCAATACGGGTATGATAATGATGCCGGCAATATGTCCACTTATAGTGCTATAGAGTTGGTTTATGATCCCTGGGTGATCCCTGTTTATGTAGGAATTATTATGCTTGCATGTGGCTCTGTATGCATGTTGTGGAGTGGCAATAAGAAAGGAGGCGATGATGACCTGGAATGAATTTCTCCTTTTTGCTTTCCCGTCCATTATTTTATGGTTGACTGCGGGAACATTGGTTTACACAAAAATAAGCAGGAAGCTTATAGATCTTTTTACAGTATCCGGAATCGTGATTTTTGCTGTATTCATTGTCGGTTTATGGATTGGATTGGAACGTCCACCTATGCGTACCATGGGAGAAACCCGACTTTGGTATTCGTTTTTTCTTTCATCGGTAGGATTTATTACATATAAACATTGGAAATACAAGTGGTTACTATCGTTTAGCGGATTGATGGCCTGTGTATTTGTTTTTATCAATATTTTTAAACCGGAGATACATTCTAAAAACCTGATGCCTGCTTTACAGAGCTATTGGTTCGTACCTCATGTCACTGTATATATTTTATCGTATGCGATGTTTGGAGCAGCAACTATTGCATCAATCATTCAATTGCGTAAACTGAATGTCGGACATCCGGAAAAAGGACTTTACCGGCTGATGGATAACCTGGTATATATTGGCTTCGGGTTCCTGATGTTGGGTATGTTAATGGGATGTGCCTGGGCGAAAGAGGCCTGGGGACATTACTGGTCGTGGGATCCAAAGGAAACCTGGGCTTTTGTAACCGCTGCAGCTTATCTTGTTTATATCCATATCCGGTTACAAAAATATCATCCTAAATTTACTCTGTGGGTATTGCCTGTGGCTTTTATTCTATTAATGATCACCTGGATCGGAGTTAATTACCTTCCGGCGGCACAGGGTAGTATTCATGTTTATTAGGAACGACTCTTGCTTTTTTATAATGTTGTTTGTAAAGGAAAAAAAAGAGCAGAATCAGAACAAAAGTGATCAATCCATTGCAAAAAAAGCCGTATTTTTCTCCTATTGTATCCATTGTCAAACCTGTAAAAGCATTTCCCAATGGAGTACTGCCTGTATTGATCAGGACATAAATACTCATAACTCTTCCTCGATAATTGTCATCAGTGTTCAACTGAATCCGGGCATTGGCACGGTTCAAGAAACAAAGAGATAAGAATCCGAAGACAATTAAAATGATGACAATATAAGTTGTTGAATTCAACGGAATTAATGTAAGCATCTGTAATATTCCCATAGACAATCCTGCAAGAACGAGAAAATATTTACTTGGAATATCTTTTCCCACGCTGGCCATAAAAAGAGCACCAAGTAATGATCCCAAGCCTAATACAGACATCAATAAGCTATAAGTACTCTCATCTCCCAAGAGAACATCTTTTGCAAAAACCGGCAGTATAACATTGGAATTGAAAGAAAAAGTACAAACAACAGCCATAATCAGAAAT
>JAVBUX010000315.1:0-4200 GCA_031554915.1 Bacteroidales bacterium
CAACCAAAGGTTTCCGGTGGTGATGTCGTATGCTTTCAAGCGTTCCGGCAACGTATTTCCCAAAAGCAATCCGAAAACGGTTTCAAATGCGATAGTTAACAATAACCATAACAATCCAGTCAGCCAATAGTTTTTGGATGTCCCTCTGCCGATTACCTTTTCACGCAAACCGCCATTCAAAATAGCGAGTGGAATAATAGCGAACCAAATCAAAAGTGATTTTTTTGGTCATATTTTTATTTTATTTCAAAATTCAATCACTATCAACATTTCCGTATGGTCAATGATGACCTTACATCGGTTTCAAATTCTTATTCAGGCGTTCGATGATTTTGTTCAGTCGGTTTATTTTCGTCTGTTCCGATTTAGCGTCCAGATACCACAAAGTATAGGTTCGCCTGACTGAAAACGACATCGCCATAAAATTAGAGTAGGCGGGATCAAATCCTTCGAATTTACGGGCGAAATCTGCGATTTGTTCTTCATCCACCACACGAAACGAACCATATCAATTTTTCAAATATCCGATCGGGATTACCCAAATGTTTAAATGCAAAAATATCCAAACTTTCGAGTTTGTCAATATTTTACTTCTGGGTTTTTCTCTTAGATAATAATCCTTATTGTTGGTAATAACTTATGTTCTCCCAATCAGTACGATTGATGGAATAAATAAAATTGACTACTTTTGCAGGATAACATGACAGGTAGGTTCTGATGATTTTATAAGACAAATTTTTGACCATAAAAGAAGCCAGCGAATGGGCTACTAATTATCTTGGGCGAAGTGTGACACCGTCCAATATTGCATATCTGATTCAATACGGACGAGTGAAGAAAATAGGAGAAAACGGCTGCACTCAAGTTTCTCAAAAAAATCTTCTTGAATACTATAAATCCTATAGTAGAGAAGAAATCTTTAAAGAACGACTTGGCGAGGGTTTGAATTGGGCGTTATCATTTGACCAGTATAAAGAGTCGGAAACAACAAAACATGTTCATCGTCTTCATCCATATAAAGGAAAATTCATCCCCCAATTGGTCGAATATTTTCTTGATAACCATACTGATAAATTTAAAACTGAAATTTATTTCAAAAAAGGAGATATTATTCTTGACCCATTTTCGGGAAGCGGAACAACTATGGTTCAATCATGCGAATTGGGATTGCATACCATTGGAATAGATGTCTCGATATTCAACACCTTGATTAGTAATTGTAAAGTTGCAAAATACGACATCCATGATTTGCAACAAGAAACAGACCGGATTACAAAAAGTCTAAGCACTTTTATTCAAAATTCAAATGCTGTTGAATTTGAAGAAAAACTTTTACAAGAACTAAACGCTTTCAACAATCAATATTTTCCTGTACCTGATTATAAGTATCGTTTGAGGAATAACTTTATTAACGAAAAAGAATATAGTCAAGAAAAAGAAGCATTGTTTCTTCCAATATTCACTCGATTAGTGAAAGAGTACAACATCAAATTAAGGCAAGAAAAAAACGAAACTTTTCTTGACAAATGGTACTCACAACATATTCGAAATGAAATTGATTTTATTTTTGAAGAAATCAAGAAAATTAAAAACATTAATACGAAAAAAATTGTCAGACTTATTTTAAGCCGTACAATCAGAAGTTGTCGAGCAACTACACATGCTGATTTAGCGACACTTCTAGAACCTGTTACCACGACCTATTATTGCAGTAAACACGGTAAAATTTGCAAACCTTTATTTTCAATCTTGAAATGGTGGAAAACTTATTCGAAAGATACCATAACACGATTGTCTCACTTCGATAAAATAAGAACAAATACTTATCAGCTGTGCTTAACAGGTGATAGCCGAAAAATAAATATCATAGAACAAGTAAAAAAGAAAAATCCGGATTTCAGCAATTTGGTAAAAACTCAGAAAATAAAAGGAATTTTTTCATCCCCCCCTTATGTCGGCTTGATTGACTATCATGAGCAACATGCGTATGCTTATGATTTGTTCGGTTTTAAGCGAAAAGATGAATTAGAGATCGGCCCATTATTTAAAGGTCAGAAAAAAGAAGCCCAACAAAGTTATATAAAGGGAATATCTGATGTATTGAATAATTGCAAAAAATATTTAGCCGATGATTATGATATATTTTTGGTAGCAAATGATAAATATAATATGTATCCAACCATTGCCGAAAATTCAGGAATGAAAATCGTTAATCAATTCAAACGCCCGGTTTTAAACAGAACAGAAAAAGACAAGGCTGCTTATTCGGAAACAATATTTCACCTAAAAGAAAAATAAATAGATGACACAGGACAAAATAGAAAAAATCTCATTGCAAGTTATTAAAATTCTTCTTTCACGATTCGAAAGTTTCCCCGAAGATTCATCTAATAATAGAAATGCACCTTTTCATAAAGCATTTTTAAATGCTTTTTCTGATAAATTCCAAGATAAGGTTTCGGACATTCCTTTTTTTATTACTCTGAGTAGTTGGCTACAAGGACTTAACACCACGCTTGGACAAACTTTTTTCGAGAATGTAGCTCATATTTTGTGTGACGGGGAAAAACGAGAATATACATCAAAGAAAATGGGAAACTTATCAATTAGCAAGACGCAGAAAGAAAATATCAATGCAATTATCACAGAATTAAGTACTGCCCAAATATTGCCTAACCTAACGAATGAAAATCAAAGAGTATTCATTAGCGACAATACGGAATCCGTCAGCGCTATTGACTTCTCTGCTGATGTTTTTATTGATGATGGTAGTCAAATAACAGCTATAGAACTAAAATCTGTTCGCCCAAATTCAGGAGAAATGCGAGGAGAAAAGCAGAAAATACTTGAAGGGAAAGCTGCTTTATATAAGTTTTTTCCTGAAAAGTCTATCCGATTTCTTATTGGTTTCCCTTTTGACCCTACGAATTCTTCCGATAATGAAACAGGATATAACAAAACCCGATTTTTAGGTTCTATCATCAATATGAATAAATTTTTCGCCCAAGACGAAGTATTGCTTTCCAGTGAACTTTGGGATTTTTTATCGGGTGAAAAAAATACGATGAGCCAACTATTGGAAATAATCAACGCTATTGCGACAACAGATTTTCTAAATAAATACGAATTCATAAATAACCAACAAAATAAGATTATTGACTTAGATCTATACAAGCAGTATCTGACAGATTGGAATTTATTTTCAGAACTCAAACTCGTAGATAATGAGACTAACATAAAAACAAATATTAGAACAGATAAAAAACGGACTAAAATTTTCAATCAATTGATTTTTAAAGACGGGGAATACAATATTGGCCGATATTCGGTTCTCCAAGAGTTAATATAATGTTGTAGAGATAACGAAAAATAATTAAAAGGTGCTGAAAAATAAGCTAAAAAAGAAAATGAGTTGGTTCCAAATTGCAATCGTCCGATGGCAAGTTTTATAAAGAGCCGCCAGCGAGGCGCATCAAAAAGAAGTATTCGACTTCGTCATTAAACACAAAATCACTATACCGCGGACAGCATTACGGTATACCATTGAAGAAATGCCATCGGAAATGAAAGCCGAGGCGATGAAAAAGTAGATGTTTACAACACTGAAGAATAAAGCCAAAGAACTAAAGAAAAGCATTGCTACGTTAAGAGTTGCCTTGCGGCACAAACGCACACCTTGGTATGCAAAGGCTGTGTTATTTTTTGTTGTTTCGTATGCCCTTAGCCCGATAGACCTGATTCCCGATTTTATCCCTGTTTTGGGATTATTAGATGACTTGTTACTATTGCCTTTAGGAATTTCATGTGGAATAAAACTGATTCCCGAAGATGTTTGGCATGAATGTTGGCAGATATCCGAAAATCAAAGCATTTCGGGTAAAAAAAAATGGTTTACCGGTGGGTTGATCATTCTGATTTGGCTGATTCTGATTATTGTTTTGGCAAAGATTTTCTACGGAATGTATTCGAATAAAAAAATATAATATACAACAACAAACTTATCCTGATTAAACCCTTTATTTCATCCCAAATATATTGACATTCGCCCGTCCTCGCAGAACACCTCTTGTATCATACCAAAAATCGATTCTTCGGATACTGCGTGTCCCTACTCCACGCAAGTCTATGATCCGGCTTTCTCCTCCCTCCGGAATATCATAGGCAACTGGAATTTCATCAGGAGCTCCGTTATCATAAGTA
>JAVBUX010000323.1:0-9021 GCA_031554915.1 Bacteroidales bacterium
TAACCAAATTTCTTTTGGATTGAACCTGTATTTGTTTTTTACTAATACTTATTCAGCTGACAAGGTCTGTCTTTGAATTGTTGAAAATTAAAAATCTCATTCAGGATATCTTGTTAAAATATAATTACCGGCGGCCTTAATCTGTTCAAGGGAAAGTTTACGTCCCCAATGAATAGACGAATTAAAATTTCCTTCAGCAAGGACAACATTTGTATCATCTTTGTTTATAATTATGACATAATGTGTATCACTATCCATCCTCATAATATCACCAATTCTAAGATCATTAAAATTAGTATGTTTACGAGCAGGAAGATTTCCAAATGCAATATCACTTAACATATATGCAAATGCTGCACATCCATAACCTCCATTATAGATACCGCCTTTCCATTCATAATAATTATCATTTGTCCATTTCATCCCTTCAGGATATTTTTCTTTTAATGCAATCATTATTTCAGATATAGATCCTCCTTCGTTATTTGAGATACTAGATTCATTTTCTCTAGAAAGTAAGTTTGCATTATTTTCAACCTGATTGTTATTAATTTCTGACAGAATAGCATCCTTTATTTTATCAATAATGTTTGAGAGATTTATCTGATTACTACCATGTGAGTCAATTATTAGAGAGGCTTTTTGCCCATTATGAATTATGACAATAGTATCTTTCACCACAGCATAAACCGAATTTTCACCAATGAAAACAAAACTAAACAAGAAGGTGGCTATAAGTGATAATTTTATATTCATGATAAAAAATTTAAGGGTTATATAATATGAAATGCAAATATTGTACCAAGCATAATATTAGGGCAATTAGACTTTGGTCTGTTCTTTTCAAAATCCCAGTGTTTAGGATGGAGTAGGTCTTCTTGTGATTCCATCTTTTTTTATCCCAAAGATAAACTTTCCAACCGGATTTTCCACTTGACCCAAAATTATCTATCAAAACTTCGGGCAGGATCACCCGAAGCAAATCTTCTGGTTTCATGGCACCAAAGATAGATTATATTCTTGAAGCGAAGGGAAATCCACCGGGTAAATCCGCTGATCCTAAAAGTTGAGGGATTTAAAGACTAAGCATATAATTTACTCAATCTGAACAAGAAGAACGCTTTATCCTGTACACCCCTGAACACTCTTCTAAAAGCTTTAATCTTGGCATTGAGATTCAGCCGCCGCATTGGTTGATCGTTTATCAAAGAAATTAATAATATTCTGATAATGAGATTGTATCGTTCTGGCAATTGTTCCAAAGGATAAGAAGCCGGATCGATCTACTTGGTCATACCAGCGAGCCAGCCGGGTTAAAGCTACATCCTTAAACTGGCATTGATGATAGATCAACCCTAACTGCATGGAGAGATAATAAGCTTTTTTGATATCAGGATATTCTTTGAAGAGGATATCAGCCCTTTGTTTTTGAGAGATTGTCCACAGGGATTCTTTCTTGAAGAGCAGGTAACGGCTTCGGGCTAAGAGTTGTTTGAGGGAATCGCCATTCTTAAATACAGGAGCCATGTATTTTTCTCCTTTTGTTTTGGCCAGGTGGATTTCAATAGCTTCCCTATCCAAAGCCTCCCACCGGGCTTTAATCCGCATTTCCTGTACTGCTTCAAAGGCTAACTGTTGCACATGGAAACGATCAATCACCCGTTTAGCCGCAGGGAAACAGGTTTTGGCTATCAATTCCATATTGGGAGCCATGTCCAGTGTGATTTCCCGGGCTTGAAAACGACGGCGGCGTGGCATTCTGAGCAACACTTCACTTACTGTTTGGGCATCAGTACCGTGGACAATAGCGATGTAATCCTTTAAAAAAGACGCAAATTCTTGCGTTATCCGGGTCCCTTCTGCTACGATATGGAAATCACGGTCAACGTATTCTCCCGTTTCTTTATTGATCCATCTTCGCCTGCGGATATTCAACAATAATCGTTTGCCCCGAACTGGAAAGTCATTCACCAATACGTTCGGATAAAAGCCTTTACTTTCTAATTTTATTGAGGAATCAGCTCTATTGATATTATTCAATTCTTCCAGATAAATAATAACCTCTCCAGGATTTTCTTTTACTTCTGTAATCTCAAAATATTCCAACAAGCCTGAAGGTAGTAACAGACTATAACCATCTTTCTTCATAACACTACTTTTTTTGCAAAGATAAAGTTATAATTTTTCCCCTCAACTTTTGGCGGTGATCCAACTTTTAACGGTGATCCGGTGATCCCTTGAAACCACCCTCCAACCCACCAAATTTTCAATCCCCATAAAAACAAAAAAGGCTTACATTTTCATGTAAACCTTTTTATTTTGTCGAGGTACCAGGATTCGAACCTGGGACCCCCTGCTCCCAAAGCAGGTGCGCTAGCCGGGCTGCGCTACACCTCGATTATCTTTTTTGCGAGTGCAAAGGTATCATATATTTTCATATACTCCAAATTTTTTATAGAAAATTTTAAAAAGAAATGCTTTTAATATAAAAAAACTGAAAATAAGGCTTTCCAAAGAAACAAATTCATAATCCGAATAAACTTTTAAAAACAGATTCTGTTTTACAACATAAGAAGATATAATATGGAAAATAAACAATTTATTCCCTCTGGATTGTTTTGATTGTCATTTTTCAGCAAGAGCAATCGAAAAAGCATACAAAATGAAAGAAAAAGCTCTTAATGCAGTTTTTATAAGGCAATATACATGGATTGTATTTTTATTTGGCGTCTTCGTTCCGGTTTCAGCCGATGCAGAGGAAGAGATTTATACGTCTCTTTCAAACGCAGGATTTGAAAACATACGAATATACGAAGAAAATTCTTCTACATATATTTCATTTGAGAATACAATTTATCGTTGGAATGTAAAAGGAATCATGATCGCTTTGGATTCGATATCCGCACATACGGATCCGAAACAAGAATTATATATTGTTGTACTGGCACTTGGAGTTCCTCAAGTTGTAATAGAAACCCAAGGAGAGTATTGGACTGAATTCCGGAGACAAGCTATCTCTCCATCCGAATTTTCTAATAAATTTTCCATATCCTATAATACATCATCAGCCTGGAAAAAAATTAATCTCATGAAATCGTCAGAATCATCTTATGGGAAACTGGATTTGGTCTTATATCCTCAGATTAAATTATCGAATGTATATTATGATCAATTTTTCGATGCACAGGTAAACATAGCCCCTACCCTGGAATTATCTCTTTGGAAGGGAGGAAAAGGAACACTCCAATATATTATTCCAATTACAAACTCGGCCAGAGTATTTGGAAAAGAAGGCCGTTACGTACGTCCTGGATTTGCGACCATTTCTCAACAATTCAGGTTGCACCCCAAACTATATAGCAATATTGCCGTAGGACTATTCAACAACTATCGAAGCGGGATTGATATAGACGGCATTTATCATCTGAGCCAATCTGTTTCCTTAAAAGCAGAAGTTGGATATACCGGATATGTCAATGTAAAAGGATATCTACCAGATGATTGGACATTTACCACCTGGGATCAATTGACCTGGTCGGCAGGAGGTTATTATTTCAACAAAGCACTTTCCCTGCAAGTAAGTGGATATGCAGAACGACTTTTGACAGGCGACACCGGATTACGAATCGATATGACTCGCTTTTTTGGAGAAGTCTCTATCGGCTTTTATGGGGCTATAACTGAAGATGAAAAAAATGCGGGGTTTCATATTGCAATACCTCTGCCTGGACAAAAACGTCCGCATTGGAAACGGTTCAGAGTGATGCTACCCAAATATTTTGATTGGGAGTATGCTGTAACAGATAATAATATAAGTCGATCCTCTTTTGAAGTTCGCCCAAACGACAATCCGGTAGAACATTTTTTTAATCCGGAATATTTAAAATCTCAGATATTAAAATACTGAGATCTGTGTGTGTTAAGTTATGTGTGTGTTTAATTAAAAATCAAAAAAATGAAAAAAAATCTATTTATCTTAGTGGCATCCGCTTCATTATTATTGTTGGGCGGAGCGGCCTTTACGGCCTGTGATGATGATCCGGATACTCCTCCTGACACAAATGACGATGTCGGAACGAAGACTATTCTGGTACAAGTACTAAACGACTCCGATCAAGGAGCCTCTGCACAACTGTCTATTACAAAAGATGGGGAGCTTCAAACCCCTGTTGATGTTAATGGAAATTATTCTTATGATGTAACTGATGTAAGCAGTGGTACTGTATTTACATTCAAAGCAACTCAATCCGGGTATATTGATTCTGAAACAAGCAGTGTAACTCTAACTTATTCTGATCCTACAGAAACTTTCGCTTCGACTGTGATATTGCAAATTACAAAGAAAGGAGATCCTGTCACACTGAATCCGAATCAGAACAACAACTTTGCAATTCCATCAAAAAAAGGTGGCACTGTTAATGTCAGCATTCCTTCAGGATCAGTTGACAGAGAAGTGGTTTTGACTCCAACTTCCATTCCTACAGCAGGTTCTAAAGGCCAGATTGCAGCAGACTCTCCGAATGGAAGTTTCTCTCTCAAGACTATCGACCTTGAAAGTAACTGGTCCGGTCCTTTCCTGAATGGTCAGAAGGCCACTTTCACGTTTCCTCTGACGCAAGGACTTATTGACGCTACCGTTAAACAAGGGATCCCATTGCTGTTCGGTTCCAATTCAAGCGGTTCATGGGAATCTTATCCGGTTACCGTCAACGAAGCCAATAAGACTGGAACGGTTTCAATTCCTCACTTTTCGCGTTGGTATCTGACTACTGAGATATTCATTGATACGAGCATCAGCCAAACAGATCTTGAGACTTTGGGTACAGGTATTTGTGAATCAACTCTTTCTGTTACATTTACAAAGACTAACTCCCCTGTTCCTGAATTTTATCAAAAAGTGTTTGATTGGAGTCCGACCTTCCCCAATGTAGTACAAACCAATACTGAAGTTGGTCAAACCGGCAAATACTGGATCATCAGAGGACGTTGTTTGCAAGAAACAGTTACTGTAACAGGTGTATCCGGTGTTCCGAGTTATACTTACTTCAAGGGTCCGGTAACATTCGCATCTACTGCTATTGGCTGTACTCACAACGGAGGTGGTGGTAGTTAAATGAGACGAATTTTATTCATGGTTATAGCCGGCTGTGTATATTTTGTCTGTGCTAATGCACAGCATACAGCCGGTACTTCCGGATTATTGAACACTCCTTCTGCGGACTTCAATTCTGATGGTACATTTTCTTTTGGCATTAATTACCTGCCGGAAACAGTCACTCCCGACAGGTTTGACTATCCGACGGGTAATTTCTTTGCCAATATAACATATTTTTCTTTTTTTGAGGTCAGTTTTCGTTCAACCTTGCAACGAGTACCTCAAAATGGGAATAAAATGACAAATCAGGATCGTTCGGTATCGCTGAGACTTAGGGCATTGAAAGAATCTCGTTACTTACCGGCATTTGTTGTAGGAACAAATGACATGCTATCATCCAAATTGACTACATTCATCGATAATGATCGGGAAGATAATCAGTTTTTTGCTTCAGTTTATGGAGTCACAACAAAAAACATTCCTTTTAGTGGCAACACGATTGGTTTAACGATAGGATATGAATATGCAACGAACAGAATGTCACAATTTACCGGGCTTTTAGCTGGTTTACGCTTTTCTCCCTCATTTTTCAAACCTTTATCTCTAATTGTAGAATACGATGCATCCAATATCAATGCAGGTGCTTCCGCCTTACTTTTTAAACACGTTTATTTGCAAGTATTTACATCGAAGTTTAAGAATATATCTGCGGGGATTTCTTACAGAGGGAAGCTGAATTAAGAATCAAAATCGATAAAGTCACTTCGATAGATGTTGTTAAGAAATAAAATAACACGATTATTATAATCACTCTCATATTGAGCAATTTCTTTCAATTCAGACAGGATTTTCCTGATCGACTTCTTGCCATCTATCTGCAACCAGACGGCAGTGCCATTAGCATCAAAATCAATCCGAACCTCATTAGTTTTATTTTTAGGAAGAAATAGTTTGGCTATCCATTCTTTTTTGAAACGGGGAATAGAGATTGAAACCAATCCGTCGTCATGCACAATGGTTCTGATGGATTTTTTCACCACAGGAACCCTATCTAACCAATCTTGTTCATTTTTTCTTCCAAAAACCATCAACCTACCAAATTTTTGAAATGGCTGAATATCTTATCTTTAATGGATTTGCTCGGTTGGAAATTAGGAGAATTATCCATGCCTTCCAATGTTGTTTTTTGTTCTTCAGAAAGGTTCTCCGGAACATAAACACTAATATTTACAAGTAAATCGCCTGTTCCATAATGATTTATCGAAGGTAACCCTTTATTTCTGAGACGAAGTACTTTTCCAGGTTGAGTTCCCGGATCTATTTTTACTTTGGCTTTTCCGTCAAGAGTAGGCACTTCTACCTGTCCGCCCACTGCTGCCGTCGGAAAACTCAATAACAGATTATAGATAATATCACTCTGATCACGAATCAATTCCGGATGCGGTTCTTCTTCAACAACAATCAGCAAATCCCCGTTTACCCCTCCCCGGCGGGCAGCATTTCCTTTTCCGCTCAATGACAGCTGCATACCTTCAGCCACTCCGGCAGGAATGTTTATTGTGATCACATCATCATCTTTAAGAATGCCTTCGCCATTACAGTGAGCACATTTTTTTGTAATTATTTTGCCTTCACCACCACAACTCTGACAAACAGAAGTAGTCTGCATTTGTCCCAAAATAGTATTGACAACACGGGTTATATGCCCGGAACCTTTAAAAGAAGAACAGGTAGAATATGAATTGGAATCTTCAGCTCCCGTTCCGTTACAATGCGAACAACTGATATATTTTTTGACTTTTATCTTTTTTTCGACTCCGGTAGCGACTTCTTTCAATGTAAGTTTTACTTTTACTCTGAGATCAGAGCCCCTGTTAACCTGCTGTTTAGAGTAGCCTCCGCCACTAAACCCTCCGAAGCCTCCGAAGCCTCCACCAAAATGACCTCCGAAAATATCTCCAAACTGGGAGAATATATCATCCATCGACATCCCACCGCCAAAACCACCGGACGAAGCAGCACCTCCTACCCCAGCATGACCGAATTGATCATATCGTCGTCTCTTATCTTCATTGCTTAAAACTTCGTAAGCTTCTGCAGCTTCTTTGAATTTTTCCTCAGCCTCTTTATTATCAGGATTCTTATCAGGATGGAATTGTATTGCCTTTTTACGATAAGCTTTTTTGATCTCTTCTGCTGATGCAGTTTTAGGGACCTCCAGTATTTCGTAATAATCTCTTTTAGCCATTTTTACTTCAATATTTTATTCAGCCACAACTACTTTAGCATGTCGTATCACCTTATCATTCAAAATATAACCCGTTTGCACACAATCAATCACAAGACCTTTTTGTTCTTCGTTTGGAGCCGGAATTGTGGCTACTGCATCATGCATTTCATCATCAAAAGGGTGTCCTTTTGCATCAATATATTTTACTCCATTTTGATTCAGGAAAGAGATAAATTTAGTATAAATCAACTCAATACCTTCAGCAACAGATTTAACATCAGCAGCTTTATTTACATTTTCCAAAGCCCGTTCAAAGTCATCAACCACAGGCAGTAAGCCGGTAAGGACTCTTTCACCTCCATTTTTGATTAATTCAGCCTTTTCTTTCACCGTCCGCTTACGATAATTATCGTATTCAGCCATCAAACGAAGGTATGAATCTTTCATTTGAGTCAACTCATCCGACACATTGTCAGTCTCGGAGGGTTCCCAATCAGGATTCTCCCTGCCAATCTGCTCATTTGTCTCATTATCTGCTATATTGTCAGCCGGGTTTTCAGCCTGATGAGCCTTTTTTTCCAAATCTTCTTCTTTCATATCTGTATTTCGTTTATTATTAATCTTATTTATAGATGGTTACGCCAAACCAGACAAGAACGTATGCACCCTGTCTTCTTTTATTTATCAAATATATTGCCAAACTGTCTGGATGGAAAAACTCTCGCAACTTTGTTTCTTAGGTTTAAACTAAAAACTAACTAAAACACTTATGTAATAGCAAAAAGTGCCTGCAAAAAAATGCAGATTGAAGACATTATCGAATTGACCGGACTTTCTGAAAAGAAGCTATTAGAATTAACGTCATTGTACTGATAATTGGGAATTAAAAATTTTTCCCAAGGCATTCAGATATTTTTCTTCCTGATAATGCTCCATAGCATACCAGATATTCATATTTTGTGTTACCTGAAGTCGTTCTGGAGACTCCATGAGATCTTCTAATGCCTCGAAAAGAGCAATTGTAGAATCCGGTTCAATTAAAGTTCCATTATGATTTGAGACAATAAATGGGATAAAACGGTGATCGGTTGTTATGATGAAATTACCTGTTCTCAAAGCTTCCAGAATAGAAATAGGAAACGCTTCCGTTGGATGAAACGTTGGTAAAATAAACACGTCCGAATCCCAAAGTAATTGCTTTTTTTCTTCTCCGGCTACAACGCCTAAATAATCAATCCTATCCGGATAATTTAATTTTATGCGTTCATATTGCTCATAAAACAATTCTTCAATCTCAGATTTACTACAATAAGTATCTCCTATAGGAGTACCTGCAATGGATAAACATATATTATCATATTTCGAAAGAATAACCTCTGCTGCATCCAAAAGATGTACTATTCCCTTTGTTTTCATTATATTGGAAAGAAAAAGTAATTTTATCGGTTGAGCTGAATCCCGTTCTTTAGTAATCGGGCATTTATCCAATTCTGAAGAGTAACTATTGGGAATTACCGTTAGTTTCATTTTTGGAAAATCTGAAAATTCGGTCTTCATCCCTTCCAGCAAAACAATACTCTCATCGATTCCACAGTAACACCAATACACAATAAAACGATACCAGGACGGAATACTCCGATAAAAAATTTTAAAATCTCCTCCATGCAAATGATTGACAACAGAAACTCCCCGTGCA
>JAVBUX010000050.1:0-8126 GCA_031554915.1 Bacteroidales bacterium
GAAGATCTTCGTCTGTACCGCTGAACATCAGGTCTGTAATACGAAATCCCAATATTTCATTCGCTTTTTCAAACATATCTTTGGCGATGGGCGATTCGTCGTATAAATTTTTTCCCATCCCCACAAATTGAGCACCCTGGCCCGGAAATACAAATGCTTTCATTTACTAATGTTATTTAAATTTAATAAAAGTGCTGCAAAGGTAAACTTTTTTTGTGAAGATCGTTTTTTTTATTTAAGTTTGCGCTCTGATTTTATGAACAGGGAAATTAATTAACTCAAGAAAATATTATGGACACACTGTTGTTTCTAGGAAATTTTGGAACCGGAGAGATTATCATTATTGCATTAGTTGTTTTACTTTTGTTTGGAGGTAGGAAAATTCCTGAATTGATGAAAGGGATTGGAAAAGGTGTGAAAAATTTCAAAGACGGAGTCAAAGGAATTGAAGATGATATAAAAGGAGACGATACTCCATCTGATTCTAAAAATTAATATACTCATTTAAGGGAAAAATTATGAGTGACGAGGTGAGAGAAATGTCTTTCTGGGATCACCTGGAGGAACTTCGTTGGACAATTTTCAGGTCGGTTATTGCATTATTTATATTTGCAATAATCGGCTTTATCTTTATGCCATATTTGTTTGACAGCTTTGTTATGGCTCCACGGGATTCCAGTTTTTTCCTGTACAAATACCTCTGTAAAATAAGTTCACTGGCACCTGCACTCTTGCCAGACTTTTGTGGAGACAGTTTTCATGTGACTCTGATTAATATCAAGTTGACATCACAATTTTTCACACACATGACAATGTCATTCTATCTGGCCTTGTTAGTGGCTTTTCCATATTTGATATGGGAAATATGGCGATTTATCAGTCCGGCTTTATATGCTCATGAAAAGAAAAGCGTTCGATGGGTATTGCTTTTTGGTGGAGTGATGTTTTTTATAGGATGTGCCATTGGGTATTGCCTTGTATTCCCAATGACGCTTCGTTTCCTTTACGGTTATCAGTTGAGTCCTACAATTGTCAATCAGATAGATTTGAATGATTATATGAATATGTTTCTCATGCTCATTATGGTCATGGGGCTTGTGTTTGAATTGCCATTGGTTTGCTGGTTATTATCGCAGTTAGGTATTCTCAAACGTTCTTTTTTTAATAAATTCCGTCGTCATGCAATTGTAATATTGCTGATACTGGCTGCAATTATTACTCCATCGGGTGATCCGTTTACATTATCGGTTGTATTCTTCCCATTGTATTTCCTTTATGAATTAAGTAGTCTTCTTGTAAAAAAAGATAAACCAGAGGATCTTGATGCTCTTGATACTGTAGAAGATTAGTTCCGAGTCTAAATTAACTTTTTCCTTGGATGTGTTTGATTAATTTATTGAATATCTGATTTTTGGATAGCAATAGTTCATTCCCAATAATGAAAAGCTTTTTCCTGGCTCTAGTCAGTACAACATTTAGTTTCCGATCAATTATTTTTCCGTTTTCTTCTGTGATACAGGGGAGTGCATCCAATTGCCATGGAGCATTTACACAAAAAGAATAGATAATTGTGTCTCGTTGACTTCCCTGGAAGCGTTCGATTGTATCCACAGTGATGGACGATAGAGCATCAATGCCTGTTTCTTGTAACTGTTTTCGTATCAAGGCAATCTGGTTTCGGTATGGAGTGATAATTCCTACATTCTCAGTGTCAAATTCAGTCTTTTCTTGTATTGCGGATTCGTATAAGTTTTTGCATATATCTACGACTACAGTTGCTTCTTCGTAGTTTATTTTGTCAGAACTTTCTTTTGATTTTTTCCTGACAGCATAAAATGTCATGTATTCAACATTCCAAGGATCTTTCTGGTGAGGTAATCCGGCGCATTTCAGTTGGTTATCGTAAAAATGTAGAGATGGGAATTCCGCAATTTTGGGATGCATCCGGCCTTGTGTGAAGAGGGTATCGTATGCAGAGGTTATTCCTTTGTTTAGATATTCGCGGTAAAGTCGCTCAAATAGTGAATTTCGGAGGTTCTTGATCCCAATTTCATTGAGTAATGGATTGGAGACATTGCTGTCTTCCGGCGATTGCAATACAACTGCCGGCAGTTGTTTGTGATCTCCGATGAGAATGAATCGTTTGATTGCATTTTTATTATCCTGTGTTTTTGCGCACAGAATGCCTAACAAGTGGGGATCTAATAATTGGGTAGCTTCGTCAACAATAGCAATGTCAAATTTTTTCAGTTTAAAAATATCCGGTTTATTCCATACGGAGGCAACTGTTCCGACATAAATTCGGCATTTATCTATTACCTGCTGAACTTCGCTTCTTCTGGTACATTTATCCAAAAGATTATCCAATAAGTATTTCCGGTGCTCTGGGTTACAATTCAACTCATTTCCAATCCGTATAAACGGAAGATGTTCACTGATGGAAGCCAATGCTTTGCATATTTCATCAACGGCTCTATTAGTATAGGAAAGTAATAGAATATTCGTTTTGTTTTCTTGTAGAAATGCCTCTACCATTTGCTTTAGAGCCAGAGACGTTTTACCGGTACCAGGAGGACCAACCAAAAGGAAACAATCTTTGGTGTTAGTGGCCTTTTGGACGGCTCTTTTTACATCGTTTTCACAATGAAGATCATTCGTTTTTAGACTGGTTTCAGGAGATCTCCGGCACAATAACAGGTCCCGTCTTTCCTGATTGGCTTCAAGAAAAGCGCTTAATGCCCGGAACATTCCGGTATATGTAGAATCCATATAGTCGTGCTCCAAAGCATATCGTGCGTTATTGTTCCAAACCAGAGTGTTACGCTGGCGGTATCTCAAGCGTATCCTGACTATTTTGTTGTCTAATACCTCGATAGCTCCTTTGAAAACCTGGCGATTATTTACATTATCGGTGTCTGTGTTGCGTTCATAGAGTACGACAGCGTCGCCCGGGCGAAAATTAGGAAGATACAGATCTTTATATTCCGGAATTTCCATTGTGACCGTATGCGATTCAGAATCAGCCCGGTTGTCCGTGATTATGAGGTCGTGAAGGATTTCTCCGGCAGCTAATTTATCCTCAAAACAGGCATTCCACAGATTGGATGCCCTGGATGTACCCTCGTATTCCCGTTCTCCGGCTTTTGACAACCATAGTTCTTTATTAATAAAGGTATAAAGTTGCATGAAATAAGTTTGCTCATAATCGTCCAATGAGGCAATAGACGATTTAAACTGGTCGATAGAAGGGCGAAGATAGTTTTCGAAAAATTTTCCTTCGAGTTGTTTGGTATTCAGTACTTCCGGGCAAATACTCTTCAATATACTTTTAGTATAATCGGCATTATTTTGCTTGTTGATAGCCGATTCTATAGCTACGATAGCATTCCTCAATTGAAGAGCTTCATTCAGATGTTTTCTGGAATGTTTTTCTTTCGAAAGAATCGGGTATTTAGAGTAAAGAAGATACGATCGAATCGAGTCTGCATCCAGGTTGAGGTTAAATTCCAATACCGACAGATATAGGATCATTTGAGTATAATGATTTATTCCGGAGTTCATAAACTGTCCTCCGCTACGAAAATCTTCAACGGCTTTTCCTGACTTTAGCTCCACAAAAGCCGAAAAATCGTTGAGCATCAAGTCCAAACGTCCCTGGACACCCAGAGCATTGCAGACAAAAGAGGGTTCCAAGACAGCTTTGTCACGATCAATACCTGCCTTGGGAAATAATTCATGGACGGATTTTTTTATATTTTCAAAATGTTTTTTGCAGGATACAAAAAATTGTTGTTCACTTCCGGTATCTTTCAGGTCTTCACAAGCTGAAAATTCAAAAGGGGATGATTTAAATAATTTTTTAAGAACATCCTGATAAATAGTCGGTTGTGAGTTTTTTTCGTTGACCAGCTCGTCAATGAAAAAGTTTGCCGTATTTCCCAGTAAGATATGCTGAGTGTTTTCGCTTATGCGAATTCGAGACAGAATATAGTTGAGCGGATGGTTTCCATAAGGGCGGAAACATTCGGCCAGTGAACTGATGTCTATTAAATAATCGGGTTCCAGAATGAAAAATTCAGTTTCAAAAAAGTCTGGTTTAATTTCTCTTACATTGAGGAGGTTAAATATGTTTCCTTGTTGTAAATAGGGTAGGAGAGTGGCCAATTCTTGCTGTTGGCTTTCATTACATAGGACAGTTAAGGTCTTTCCGGCGATAGTTTCGGCGATAAATCGATCATCAGCCGCTTCCCGGAAAAAGATTCGCAGCGCTTTGATAGTTTCCATTCAACAAAGATAATTATTTTTTGTTTTAAAAGAAAGTTGGGATATTTTGGGTAATTTTGTGGGAGAATGTTCTATCATAACTTAAACATTAATATAATTCTATATGAACAATTTCAGTTATTACAATCCTGTAAAGATTATCTTTGGTAAAGGGACTATTGCCCGAATGAGTAAGGAGATCCCTCAGAATGCAAAAATTTTAATGATTTACGGGGGAGGGAGCATCAAAAAGAATAGTGTTTATTCGCAGGTTGCAGAGGCTTTAAGTGCTTTTGAATGGAAAGAATTTTCAGGGATTGAAGCAAACCCTCATTACGAGACTTGTATGCAGGCAGTTGAGATGATTAAGAAAGAAGGAATTAATTTTCTTTTGGCTGTGGGTGGAGGTTCTGTCGCAGATGCAACAAAGTTTATTGCTGTTGCAGCTTGTTTTGAAGGAGATCCCTGGGATGTTCTTGCAAAAGGAAGTGCAGTCAAAAAGGCCCTTCCCTTGGCTTGTGTGCTGACTCTTCCTGCTACCGGTTCGGAAATGAATAGCGGAGCCGTAATCACAAAAGCATCGACACATGAGAAATTGGCTTTTGGTTCCTCGTTGGTTTTTCCTAAATTTTCGGTTTTAGATCCGGAGACAACCTATTCTTTGCCTGATAATCAGACTGCCAATGGAGTTGTGGATGCATTTGTACATGTTTGCGAACAGTATTTAACCTATCCGGTAAACGCGCCTTTGCAAGATCGTTTTGCAGAAAGTATCCTGATTACGTTGGTGGAGGAAGGACCTAAAGTCTTACAAAATCGTACGGATTATGATTCCAGGGCGAATGTAATGTGGGCAGCCACTGCAGCCCTAAACGGCTATATTGCCTGTGGTGTTCCTCAGGACTGGGCGACTCACATGATCGGACATGAGATAACAGCTTTCCATGGATTGGCTCATGGCGAAACATTGGCTATTGTCTTACCGTCTCTATTAAGGGTGATGAGAGAAAACAAGGGAGATAAGCTCATTCAAATGGGAGAGAGGGTGTTTGGAATTTCTTCCGAAAACCGGGACGAAAGTATAGACGCTACCATCGATGCTGTAGAACAGTTCTTCCGTTCTCTGGGGATCCGTACCCGGTTTTTCGAATATGGTTTGGGAAATGAGATCATCTACCCTATTGTCCAACGTTTTACTGAGAGAGGATGGCAATTAGGAGAACATCAGGATATTACTCCAGATAAGGTGGAGGAGATATTGCTTTCTTCCCTTTGAGCAAAGCTCCGGCCAATAAAATAAATGCACAAAGCATTAAAGATAGAGCTAACAGGTGGAGTATATCATTACATATAAATAAAGGGTTCTTTGTGTGGCCCATATTGCTCATTTTGAAGCAGACGTTCCACGGCAGTATGATCGAAGATAATGTGATTGTCACTATGGCCAGGATACGAATCAGGTAACTGTTTTTTTGAAGGAATAATTGAGATGCGATGAGTAAAAATGCGGATACCCAAAATGCAATATAGATGAAGTTATTTGTATAATTTGTCCATGAAATTGAAATGTCTGGATTTTTTGATATTTTTAATAGATTTGTCATAAAGAAAATGCTTAACCCAGAGGCAATGGCACAGGCTAACATGGTCAGTATAAATCCGGTTTTTGTATTTTTATTTGCATCGGAAATGGATTTTCCGTTTAACAGGAACACTCCGGCAACTAGTAGCAGAATTGTAACGGATGAATCCAAAATTGTAATAGATAAATCCCAAATTGTTATGTAATCGAAACTCAATATATTATGAAAAAACGATTCAATACCTGTCATTTGGTATTCTGTTACATGTTTAGCAAAAGTTGATGATAAAAAATGGAGTATGGATGCAACGATGAACGTAATTCCGATACTTTTCAGTTGCATCTGTTCCTCAAATATTTCATTTGAAGTTTTGGGGTCCGGACCATATTTATTTGTTCCGTCTTCTCCATCGGTAATCATCTGTATAAAAAACCAGATTCCACCTACAAGAGGGATCAGGGTTATTAGCAGCATCCATCCGCTTTTCCCCAGGTCATGTAGTCGTCGGACGGCAACTGCCATGCCGGGAAGCAGCATTATTATGGAAAGGCTCAGAGATGGATAATAATAGATCAGTATATTATCCACATAGTTGTCCGGATTCCTGATACCTGCATATATGAGTGCTGTGATTATTCCCCACAGGAAGGAAAAAATCACATAGAACAGTACATAATACCAGTACTCTTTTCTTCGTGCCCGGCCGTTAAAATCGGCGTAATGTCTTATGACTTTAAAAAACCATTTCATACTTTTTATTTTTTGTACCTATATAAAGGCTGTTAATCATTAATATTTATTTCTTTTAGATTACTCAGAATTAGCGGTAAACAGGAACGCAGACACAGTGCTGCGGATAACATGAACAACGCGACCAGGAGGTTGTAGTCCTGACTTTTGCAGGAGGTTTGATACTTCCGGGTACACAATTACAGACACATCTTGCTCCCGGAGGCAGTGGAGAACCGCAAGGCATTGTATAAGTAATTTCCTGTCCGTATTCATTTATTGTTGTGTAACGGTTGCCTTTTACAGAATTTGGAGAACATTCTAAATCTATCAGACAAGGAAGGGAAGTGCCTTCCGGTAGCTTCCACAGTCGGATTCGCCCGTCTTTTGAACCGGAGGCCAGGAGATTACCATCGGGACTAATAGCCAGAGAATATATACGATTGGTATGACCGGTTAATTTTCCCCGAGGAGAAAAATCCGGTAAATTCCACAATGTTATTTCCATATTTTCTGAAGTGGCAAGCAGAGTTCCTTGTTGGTTACCAGCCAAACTGTCTATGGCATCAGAATTCTTGTTTTCTATTAATTTGATAAGGTTTCCATGGGGAAGACTCCATTGTTTGATTTTTCCATCATTGCCTGATGTAATAAATGATTTTCCATCGGGGCAGATGTATAGTCCGGAAATTTTGTTTTGGTGTGCCTGTATGGAGCAGATAAGCTTGTATCTGGTAGTCTCCCAGACAATTATATCTTGATGTCCGGCAGAAACCATGAATTTCCCGTCAGAAGAGATTTCCAGAAAATAGAGCCCGCTCTTGTGGCCATACAAAACCTTATCAATGTTTCCTGTCCGGGCATCTTTTATCTCAATATTTCCCCCTTCGGTACCGTATGCAATGATTTGATTGTTGGGACTGAAAACGACTTTCTTTGCATTACCGGTCTTTCCTGTATCGAAGAGTTTTGTTTTGCTACCGTCGTTTGATAAATTCCAATAACCGTATTTTGGTTGGGTATTTATAAAGACAATGGCATTCCCTTCCGGATTTTGCCCAACAGATTGTACCATGCCAGATTCTTTTAGTGATTTCATTAAGGCTCCTTCTGAAATTTTCCAAAATTTAAAATAGAAATCATCACTTTCTGAAATCAGTATTTTCCCGTCTTTAGAAAACAGGAGCGTATTGATATTCCCTTTGTGAGCCATGCCTTTCTGGCAGTTCTGATTTAGGTTTTTTCCGGTACTGCAACTGTCAAGAAATAATAATGCGGCAGACGCTACAAGCCCCGCACCTAAAAATCCCCGCCGGTTGACTTTCAAGTCTTCCCATGGCAGTTCGTTAACCGGGACGATTTGCGCATCTTCGTTAGTTCCGTCTTCATATACTTTGGATAGTAAAAATGATATTCTCTTATTTTTCATATTATTCATGTTTGTGCATTAATTAAAAGCTTCGTGCCAGAAAATTCCACCTGATTTTGAGATGCGTGATAGAATTTGATCTTTAGTTAAATCTCTGGTTATAATGCATCTGTATTACCCTT
>JAVBUX010000254.1:0-5862 GCA_031554915.1 Bacteroidales bacterium
CTTCGAACTGGTATTCGCTCTTGGTGTAACCAATGTTTTCAATGACCCTGCGTGCAACTTCGGGTACATCAACATAAGAGGTCGATTTTACTTCTCCTGCCAGTACAACCTGTCCGGTCGTCACTAACGTTTCGCAAGCTACTTTAGAGTTTGGGTCGTAAGCCAAAAACTCATCAAGCAAAGCATCGGATATTTGATCCGCTACTTTATCGGGGTGTCCTTCCGACACCGATTCGGAGGTGAATAAGTAACTCATACAAATTATGAATTAAAAATTAAAAATTAGAAAATTACGAAAAGCAATGATTTGTATGAATGACTTCGTCAAAGAAGAAAATAAGCGGTTTTTAGCATTTTTTTCTGTGGTTGCAAGCATACAAATCTATCCACTTTTCAAATACGGTACAAAGGTAGAATAAAAAAATGAAAAATGAAAAATCGAAGAATGAAAAATACCCTAAAATTTTTTAATCTTTCTTCAATTCCTTCATTGTTTTTTGCAATACCGGATGAATCAAATCCGGAGCTATTTCAAACAGAGGATCCATTACAAATTGTCTTTCGTGGAAACGAGGGTGGGGAAGTACCAGTTCCGGAGTTTCAGTAATGAGGTTATCATACATGATCAGGTCGATATCAATAATCCGATCCTGGTAATTAGTTCCTGATGTTTTTTTTGTACGACCCATTTCTTTTTCAATTTTTTGAGTCATACGAAGAAGTTGGATAGGAGATAGCCCGGTTTCAATCCGGACCACCATATTAAAGAAAATGTTTGAAGACTCATAGCCCCAGGGTTCGGTTTCGTATATGGAAGAAATAGCCGAAGGAGTCCCTGCTCTTTCGGCTATCAATTCTATCGCTTTTTCTAAATTACATTTTTTATCACCCAGGTTACTACCAAGGGAAATATAACACGATTTGTAATCTGTAGTTTGCAATTTTATAATATCAACATAGCATCGCCGTAAGCTCCGAAGCGATATTTTTCTTTTACAGCTTTATCATAGATATCCATGATCAGATCGTAGTCGCCATAAGCAGCGGTCAACATAAGCATAGTTGACAGAGGGATATGGAAATTCGTGATCATAGAAGTGGCAACCGAAAAATCGTATGGAGGGAAAATAAATTTGTTAGTCCATCCGTCATAAGGTTTCAGGTGTCCTTGCGTGGTCACGGTACTTTCAATTGCTCTTGCAACGGAAGTTCCGACGGCACATACCTGTTTGTTGAGATCTTTGGCTTTATTTACGATATTCACAGCTTCTTCGCCGATAATAATTTGTTCGGAATCTGTTTTGTGTTTTGTCAGATCTTCTACATCGATTTCTCTGAAATTACCTAATCCGGAATGAACAGTAATATATGCAAATTCACAACCTTTGATTTCCAATCTTTTCATCAATTCCCGACTGAAATGTAGTCCGGCAGCAGGAGCTATAACAGCACCCTCATTTTTTGCGTAGATTGTTTGATAACGCTCAGCATCTTCAGGAACAACACCTCTTTCAATATACTTCGGTATTGGAGTTTCACCCAAAGCGTAAAGAGCTTTTTTAAATTCATCATGAGGACCATCATAAAGGAAACGCAATGTACGTCCACGAGAGGTCGTATTATCAATTACTTCAGCCACCATGGAATCATCATCTCCAAAGTAGAGCTTATTTCCGATGCGAATTTTACGAGCAGGATCGACTAATACATCCCACAAACGCAATTCCTGATTCAGTTCACGCAATAGAAATACCTCTATTTTTGCACCGGTTTTTTCTTTATTACCGTATAGTCTGGCGGGAAAAACCTGTGTGTCGTTCATTATAAATACATCCTTGTCATGGAAATAATTTAGGACATCCTTAAATATCTTATGTTCTACCTTTCCGGTATTGCGATGAACCACCATCAAACGAGCTTCATCCCTGTTTTGCATAGGATGCTGTGCTATCAGCTCATCAGGCAGGTTGAATTTGAATTTTGATAATTTCATATTTATGTTGTTTTTAATTATTTTCTTTGTCAATCGTATGTTTCTCTGTTTCAGTTGTTTTTAAATTGTCTAGCATTTGATCAACTTCATCAATCTTCATACAGTTTTTCAGTGTAATGTTTCCGATCCGTGTCCGGCATAAATCGGTAAGATGTGCTCCTGAATTAAGAGCCATACCAATGTCGCGGGCTAATGCCCTGATGTAAGTACCTTTACTGCATACAACCCGTATTGTTATTTCGGGCATATTGTATGATAAAAGTTCGATTTCATCAATAACCAACAATTTTGCTTTTAGTTCAACTTCAATGCCTTTACGGGCAAATTCATAAGCCCTGTCTCCATTTACCTTGCAAGCGGAGTAAACAGGAGGTATCTGTTCTATGCTGCCAACAAATTGTTGTAAAACTTGATCAACTAACTCTTTTGTAATATGTTCAACCGGATAAGAACCGTCAATTCCTGTTTCAAGATCAAATGAGGGGGTTGTTTCTCCTAATTTTAATATTGCAACATATTCCTTTGTTTGGTATTGAAATTCTTCAATACGCTTAGTCGCTTTTCCAGTACATATAATCATAACCCCTGTTGCCAGAGGGTCTAATGTGCCGGCATGTCCGACTTTTATTTTTTTTTGTTTCAGAAAACGGGAAATTTTATATCTAACTTTGTTTACTAAATCAAACGAGGTCCAATGTAGTGGTTTATCAAAAAATAAAATCTCTCCTTCCTGAAAATTCATCTTATTTATTTAAAAATTAAAATGTTAGTCTATAGTTAAAGAACAAAACCAAAATGATGATCAAGCCGCCAATAATAATTCGATACCATCCGAAAAGTTTAAAGCCATGTTTCGATAAATAACCGATAAAACCTTTTATGGCAAACATGGCAACAACAAAACCGATCAGATTGCCTACAACTAACATCGTAATATTGTGACTGTCTTGTAATAGTTCCGGAGTCTCTTTATATGCATCCCACAAGCTTTTAACAAAAGCGCCGGCAAGGGTGGGGACTGCAAGAAAAAAAGAAAATTCGGCAGCAACTTGGCGAGTCATTTTTTGTTGTAATCCTCCGATAATAGTCGAAGCACTTCGGCTCAATCCTGGAAAAATAATTGATAATACTTGAAAGCAGCCTACTATAAACGATTGTTTATATGTAATTTTTTCTTCAGTATCAGTCACCGGACGATTAAACCAGTTGTCAACAAACAACAATACAATTCCTCCTGCAAACATGACTCCAGCAATAAATAAAGGATTTTCCAAAACGCTATCAATATGTTTTTTTAATAAAATGCCGATAACAGCTGCTGGAATAAATGCAATTACGAGCTTTATGTATAAGTTTAGTTTTTTAAAATCCAAAAATTTCCGCCAATAAAGAACTACTACAGAGAGGATTGTGCCAAATTGAATGCATTCAATAAAAAGTTTGGTAAAAGCTTCTTGTTCAATACCCATGAATGCGGAAACTAATGCCATATGCCCGGTAGATGAAATAGGCAAAAATTCAGTTAATCCTTCAACAATTGCAAGGATTATCGTTTGTAACCATGTCATACCCATTTCTTATTGATTGTCCTTGTCGCTTTCTGTGTCTTTCGGTTTTTTTAGGATAGCCCAGATAACAAGGAAAAATCCAGCCATAGTTACTATTGGTGCAATAACGATGCGTCTGGCATCAAAAATTCTGGGATCAAATCCTGTTTCCTCAGTTGTTTGAGCTCCTGACATCAGGAAAAATCCAATAATAATAATCAGGATAGCTATACCTAACAGAATAAAGTTCTCTTTTCCAAGTGCAAATTTCTTTTTGTCCATACAAATATGTTGACTTTTTAATTTTAATATTCTAATTATTCATAGTACATGTCATTGACATCCATATTCAGGTATCTGTGAACCGCCATCCACGTAGCTACTATTGATATAGTAATGCCAAAAACGAGAACGGAGACGAATACGATCAGCAATGAGCTCATATCGATCAACTTTGAGAAGTCGATCATATCTTTGGATGCATAAAATAACAACCAGGAAATCAATCCGATAGCAATAAAAGCGGCTATGACTCCGGACAAAATATTGGATCGTATAAATGGTCTGGTAATAAATCCATTTGTAGCTCCAACAAGTCTCATGGTATGTATCAAAAATCGTTTTGAATAAATCATCAACCTGATGGTGTTATTTATCAGGGCATACGAAATAAATAGCAGTAGAATTGCCGTTCCTAAAATGATCAGGCCGATTCGTTTCATATTCTCATTAACATATTGAATCAGGTCTTTGTTGTATTGTACATCCTGTATATTTGCTGATATACCGTGAATGCTTTTCTCTATCAAAGCAATACTGTCGGCACTGGCGTAGTCCGATTTTAATTTGACTTCAAGTATAGCGGGTAGGGGATTGAATCCTAAAAGTTCTTCTGGTGATTGTCCTAATTCCTTTTTCAATTGGATGGCTGCCTCTTCTTTCGAGATGAATTTGACAGACTTTACGTATGATGCAGAATTAAGAGTTTTCTGAAGTTTATTCACTTGTGCATCACTGACATCATCGTTGAGTACGATGTTAAAAGACAAATTTTCTTTGACGTATGTGGAGAAGTTATTTGCAAGTAATGAAAGTAAAACAATCAGTCCCAGCAAAAACAATACCAGTGAAATGCTGATTATTGCAGTTATTTTGGAGTTAAAAAACGTAGAGGGAGCAATCTTTTTCTTTCTTTCCATCCGGTAATATTATTTCAAAAACGCATAAAATGCCTAAATTGGGTGCAAAATAAGGAATAATTTGTGAAAAACTAGTGTTTTTGTGTTTTTTTAACATAATATAATCGGATACACGGTGAACGGTAAACGGTACCCGATTATTCATACATCATTCTGTCCAGTACCAGTGGAATATATTCCGGATTGATACCGGCTTTCAGTAGCTCCGGAATATCCGAATTGAATGCTTCGTTGAATTTTTCGATTGAGTTGTTGTCGAGAATAAGTGCTGATTTATAATCTTCAATTGCTTTGCTTATGTTGCCCATTAACAGTTGAGTATGTCCATAGTTTAAGAAATCCTGGGCTTCAGCTCCTTTTTCAATGATCTTTTCAAAGTAAGACATTGCCTGTTCGTATTTTCCGGTAAGGAAAGAACACCAGGCTATAGGTCTCCATGCACGTTCTCCGTTTTTATCGAGATATTCTACTTTGAAATAGCATTTCAGGGCTTCTGGATAATCTTTTAACTCTAGAAAACAGTGTCCGATATTCAATTGGATGGACAAGTTGTCCGGACTCATCTGTTCTGCTTTCCGGTAATAAGCAAGAGCATTTCCCGGTTTTTTCAAGATTCTGTAACAATAATCTATTTTTTTGATGGTCCAGGAAGAAGAACTATTCAATAATTCTGCTTTCAGGTAAGACTCCAGAGCAGCCTCAATGTCACCGGTCTTTTGCAAGCAAAATCCTATTTTTTGATAAATAATATCAGATGAAGTTCCTGATTCAATTAACTGATTGAATATATATAGAGCTTCTTCATAATAATTTCTATTGAAATAATATTCTCCGATGATCATTCTGCTTTCGGGATCAGAAACAATATTTTCAATATTTTTTGAATATATATAATCGGATTTGTCTTTAAATATATCTTCGAAATCGTTTTTTCTGGGATGGATTTTATAGAATCTGTACAAATCCTGGATGTATTGTTTTGATAATGTTAGAGATAATTTCTGATTGTCTGGTAATTCTTCTTTCTGGAGTTCTTTTATTGCATCAGATTCTGCTGCAAATTGTCCGGTCATCATTTTATTGTACTCATTGGGCATTTGCGCAATGCTGAAAAATAAAGAAT
>JAVBUX010000256.1:0-8212 GCA_031554915.1 Bacteroidales bacterium
CACTTCCTATCCCGGAATTTTAGAAGGTTTCCTGAAACAAAATGCGATCAAAGCAGACATCCATGTAATCAACGGTTCCGTTGAAATTGCCCCTGGAATCGGATTAGCTGACGCTATTTTTGATATTGTAAGTTCCGGCAGCACATTGATAAGCAACCACTTAAGAGAGGTTGAAGTGGTAATGCAATCCGAAGCTCTATTAATTGGACACACAAACCTCACAAGAGAAAAGAAAGAAATTCTGAACGAATTACTCTTCCGCATCGATGCAGTCAAAACAGCTGAAGACAAAAAATACATTCTACTGAATGCTCCAAACGAAAAACTTCCGGAAATCTTTGACATCCTGCCAGGAATGAGAAGCCCAACAGTATTGCCTCTGGCACAGGAAGGATGGAGTTCGATCCATTCTGTACTTAGCGAAAAACGTTTCTGGGAGATCATCGGAAAACTAAAGGCAGCCGGTGCAGAAGGAATCCTGGTGATTCCCATAGAAAAAATGATATTATAATATGCACATAATAAAATATCCAGAGAAAAAAGATTGGAGTGTTCTCCTATCCCGCCCCATTTTAGATAATAGTTCATTGTTTGATACGGTAAAATCCATACTCGACGATGTAAAACAACGCGGAGATAAAGCTGTAATCGAATATGAAGAAAAATTCGACCATGTAAAGCTATCTCAATTAGCTGTTACAGAGGAAGAAATAAGAAATGCCGAAAAACAGATCCCTGAAAATCTGAAATTAGCTATTCTCACTGCGATGAAGAACATCGAATTATTTCATGCTTCGCAAAAGCTGGTCTCTAAAAAAATTGAGACTTCTCAAGGTGTTGTTTGCTGGCAAAAAGCCGTTGGTATAGAAAAAGTCGGACTGTATATTCCCGGGGGAACAGCTCCGTTATTTTCTACTGTATTGATGTTGGTAACTCCAGCTCATATTGCTGGATGTAAAGAAATTATACTCTGTTCACCTCCCGATAAAACAGGTCAAATCCATCCGGCTATCCTATATGCCGCCAAACTATCAGGTGTCCATAAAATATTCAAAGCCGGTGGTATTCAGGCTATTGCAGCAATGGCTTATGGAACAGAAAGTATTCCTAAGGTTTATAAAATCTTCGGACCTGGAAATCAATATGTTACTACGGCAAAACAGTTGGTAAGTCTGAAAGATGTGGCTATTGACATGCCTGCAGGGCCTTCGGAAGTGGAAGTTATTGCTGATGAAACAGCAAGCCCGTCATTTGTGGCCGCAGATCTGTTATCCCAGGCCGAACATGGAGCTGATAGTCAGTCAATCCTGATTACAACCTCTGAATCACTGGCAGAAAAAGTAATGATAGAAGTTGAAAATCAACTAAATAAACTTCCACGAAAAGAGTTGGCACAGAAATCAATCAACAACAGCAAGATTATTATTCTGAAAAATAATCAGGAAATCATCGAAATGACTAACGATTATGCTCCGGAACACCTGATTATTGAAACTGCTAACTATACCGAACTTGCCGAACAAATCACAAATGCGGGTTCTGTCTTCCTGGGCCATTACACTCCGGAAAGTGCAGGAGATTACGCCTCCGGAACCAATCACACCCTGCCAACAAACGGATATGCGAAATCATATAGTGGCATTAATCTGGACAGTTTCGTAAAAAAAATCACCTTTCAGGAGATTTCTAAGACAGGAATTTGTAACTTAGGCCCGATAATTGAGATAATGGCTGAAAATGAACAACTTGAAGCTCATAAAAATGCCGTTACTCTAAGAATTGATAATTAGGAATATGAAACTTCAGACTGTTAAATATTTAAGTAATGAATATCAATCCATCTGTACATTAAGAGATGAAGTATTACGAAAACCAATTGGATTGAGATTAACGGAAGAAGATAAACTTAAAGATTCCGGAGATATTTTATTCGGATGTTTTGAAGGAAATACAGCAATCGGATGTTGTATTCTTTCAAAAATAGACGAATCCACCGGGAAATTAAGGCAAATGGCTGTTAGTAACGATTTTCAGGGTAAAGGCATTGGACGTATCGTTCTACAATATGCCGAACAATATGCCTGGAATCATGGATATACCACTCTGACCATGCATGCCCGGAAATCGGCACTGGATTTTTATAAAAAAGAAGGGTATATAGCTAGTGGAGAAGAGTTTACAGAAGTGGGAATACCTCACTTTGAAATGAAGAAAATGAAAGAACAATAGGATGAAAACAATAGATTTAGAACAACTGGTTAGAAAAAATATATGGTCACTGAAGCCCTATTCTTCAGCAAGAGATGAATTTCAGGGAGATGCTTCAGTATTTTTGGATGCAAATGAAAATCCTTTTAATACTCCATACGACCGATACCCAGATCCTAAACAATGGGCGCTGAAGGAACTTTTAGCAACTTACAAAGGCATCAGAAAAGAACAGATCATGCTCGGAAACGGAAGCGATGAGCCTATTGACCTGGTAATCAGAATCTTTTGCGAGCCGGGAATAGATAATATTGTCGCTATCGATCCTACTTATGGAATGTACAAAGTTGCTGCTCAGACTAATAATGTTGAATATAGAGAAGTTATTCTGAATGAAAATTTTGATTTTGAATCGGCAGAATTACTAAAATCCTGTGATAAAAATACCAAACTGATCTTCTTGTGTTCTCCGAACAATCCGACAGGAAATTCGCTGAATGAAGAGGAAATATTGAAAACGATTGAGCAATTCAACGGAATAGTGATCGTGGATGAAGCTTACATCGACTTTTCAGCCCGCCCCTCTTTATTAAAAAATCTCAATAAATATCCAAATCTGATTATTTTACAAACATTCTCAAAAGCTTGGGCCAGTGCCAGTATCAGACTGGGAATGGCATTTGCTTCTGTCGAAATTATCAATCTGTTCAACAAAGTAAAATATCCTTACAATATCAATATCCTGACTCAAAAATATGCTCTGGATCTACTTAGTAACTATCCCAAAATTAAAAATTGGATAGCTGTGATATTACAGGAACGAGAGTTGTTAGTTAAAGAATTGAATAAACTGATTTGTGTGGAAAAAATATACCCTTCTGACGCTAACTTTTTGTTAATCAAAACAAAAGATGCAAATCGAACTTACCAATTCCTGGTTGATAGAGGAATCATTGTCAGAAACAGGAATAATATTACCTTATGTAACAACTGTATCCGTGTTACCATAGGAACAAAAGCAGAAAACCAGATGTTAGTAGAAACCTTGAAAATGTTGAAATGAAACAAGCTCTCTTTATCGATCGCGATGGTACATTAGTAATTGAACCCCCTATCGACTATCAGTTAGATAGTCTGGAAAAATTGGAGTTTTATCCTAAAGTATTCCAAAATCTGGCATTTATCCGGAAAAATCTGGATTTTGAATTTGTAATGGTCACCAATCAGGATGGCCTGGGTACTGATTCTTTCCCTGAAAACACATTTTGGCCAGCTCACAATAAGGTATTGAAATCATTTGAAAATGAAGGAGTTGTATTTGATGATATCCTGATAGACCGTTCTTTTCCGGAAGATAATGCTCCTACTCGCAAACCTCGTACAGGCATGCTGGGCAAATATTTATCGGGGGAATACGATCTGGAACTCTCGTATGTATTAGGTGACAGACTCACTGATGTTGAATTAGCAAAAAACATGGGATGTAAAGCTATATTTTTGAATGATTCGAATATCTTGACAGATCATCTAAGAGATACTTGTGTCCTTGCCACTACAGATTGGGATAAAATTACCGAATTTCTCTTTGCTGGTGAACGAAAAGCCATCATTTCCAGAAAAACAAAAGAAACGGATATTCATATAGAAATCAACCTTGATGGCAACGGCAAATGTGACATCCGGACAGGCTTACATTTCTTTGACCACATGCTCGACCAAATAGGAAAACATTCGGGAATGGATCTTACCATCTACGTAAAAGGTGACTTAGAGGTGGATGAACATCATACTATAGAAGATACCGGAATTGCTCTCGGGGAAGTTCTATACCAGGCTTTGGGCAACAAAAGAGGTATAGAACGGTACGGGTTTTCTCTTCCGATGGATGATTGCCTGTGTAGTGTGGCTCTCGATTTCGGCGGACGACCCTGGTTGGTCTGGAATGCCTGGTTTCATCGGGAAAAAGTAGGTGATATGCCAACCGAAATGTTTCTTCATTTTTTTAAGTCCCTGAGTGATTCAGCAAAAATGAATTTGAATATCAGTGCAGAAGGAGAAAATGAACATCATAAAATTGAAGGAATTTTTAAGGCATTCGCCCGGGCCATAAAAATGGCGATTAAAAGGGATATTTTTCACTATGACCTACCCTCTACAAAGGGAGTTTTATAAATGAAATGATGCATTATTATGAAGTATAAACAATTATTATTATCCTTGTGTATTCTATTCTTTTTATCGGCCTGCGACAAACTTTTTGTAGGCGGAGTAGAAGGTATTGATGCTGATTTGCAAGGAAAATGGCAGGAAGTATCGGATAAAAACGTATATTACAATTTTCAAAATAATCTTTTTGAATACCAAAAATACATTCAAAAGGACACGATACTGTCTGTTTATGGTTACTATACCCTTCTTGGGGATACAGCCGTATATCTTGAATTACTCCCCAAATATACTCAAATAAATATGCGTAATGCTATCTATCCAATGGATTTTATTGGTTGGGATACTATCCCCGGAAATGGAAAAACTGACACCCTGATTCAACAATTTAGTCTTAAATTTGTTACAAATAAAGAAATTATGCTGTCAAATCACTCGAAAAACTATGTTTTTCGAAAATTTTGAATTCGTCAAATGATAATTTATTTATCTTTGTCCTTTGAAATTGAACAATATTTATATTAAAATAATTCGATCATTATGAAATCAAAAATTTGGTTATTCGGGTTAGCTCTGACACTTTTGTTTTCACTGGGAGCTTGTAAATCCAAAGAAAGTGCTTACAAAGCAGCTTACGAAAAGGCTAAAGACAAAGAAATGGAAGAAAGCAAACCGGTAAGTGAAGTGACTCCGGTTACAAAAGCTCCAGCAACTACAAATTCTAATTCTTACAGTTCTGCAACTGTTCAAAAAGAAAAAGTGACTACAATTGATGGTTCTGGGTTGAAACAATTCAGCGTAGTTATCGGTAGTTTCATGAACAAAACAAATGCGACTTCTTTGAAAGAACGTATGCAACAACAAGGTTATAGTGTTACTATTGCACAAAACGAAAAACAAATGTATCGCGTAATTGTCGCTACTTTTGACAATAAAGCCGATGCAGCTCGTGAACGTGATGCTGTTAAATCAAAATACAATCCAGACTTCCAGGATTCCTGGTTGCTTGAACTACAATATTGATCTGGATATCATACATACAAAAAAGGAGGCTTTCACCTCCTTTTTTTGTATCAATCAATATTCATTCGGCATTTCAGCCAGTTGTTCTGCAGTAAATACCGGTCCATCCTTGCAGACAAACGTTTTCCCCACATTACAACGTCCACACTTACCAAAGCCACATTTCATGCGGTTTTCAAGAGTAGTGTAAATATTGGAATCCTCAAAACCCAGTTTCTTCAATACAGGAAATGTATTTTTGATCATAATCGGAGGACCACAAACGATAACAACCGTATTCTCTGCCGATGGAGCAACCTTTTCTACAATAGACGGAACAAAACCCACTTCGCCTTTCCAGTCAGGGCTCTCACCTCCCGGGTCAACTGTCAAATACAGATTCACATCCGGTCTGTTCCCCCACTCTTCCAATTCATGTTTGTAAACAAGGTCATTAACAGTACGAGCACCATAAAAGATAGTAACATCTTTGTAGTTCTCTCTTGTATCAAGGCACGACCAGATAACGCTACGCATAGGTGGAAGTGCAATTCCTCCGGCAATAAATATCAAATTTTTACCTTTCCACTCTTCTATCGGGAAAACATTACCATAAGGACCACGGAACCCGATTATTGCACCTTCTTCCTGGCTCGCCAGAGAGAATGTAACACGCCCTACCTGTCTGAAGGTACATTCAATATAACCCTTTCTGGTATGGGGAGATGCAATACAAAATGTAGATTCCCCTTCTCCAAATATGGAATATTCTCCAAATTGTCCGGTACGGAAATTGAATGCAGCTCCTTGTTCGGGATCAAGAAATTCGAGTTTGAAAGTTTTAACACCCGGAGCTTCATCTGTAATTTTCGCAATCCTCATTTGATAAGGAAGATATATATTTTTTTCACACATAATTAATCTATTATTTGGCTGTTTCTGTAATTTCGTGTAAACCATCTGCAATATTGATATCGACCGGACAAGAACGGGAACATCTTCCGCAACCGACACAACCTCTTACTCCTAGACGTTCAGGCATATATGAGAGTTTGTGCATCAAACGCTGACGATACCTTGATCCCTGAGTTTCACGTGGATTATGTCCGGAAGTATGAAGGGTAAATTGTTTCAAACCACAACTATCCCACACCCGGATACGATGACCGGAGCTTCCTTTTGCTTCGTCCTGAATATCAAAGCAAGCACAAACAGGGCAAACAAAAGCACAGGCTCCACATCCGATACATTTCATTGAAATATCATCAAAAACAGGAGTATCAAACGATTTTTGCACCATGTTCTCTATTTCAGAATCATCAAAACGTACAGGAACATCAGCTAAACATTTTCCTTTGTCAAAATCTGCTATTTCTTCAAATAATTGAGGAGCCAAATTCACTATAGCTTCTCCTTTTGAAGTAATTATTTCAGCGACATAATCACCTTGTTCGGTTTTTACAAGCAAAATATCACTTCCGGTAGTATTACCCGGATCACCTCCTATAGAAGTACAGAAACAATAATCATCCGATTTACTACAGGCACAACTAACAATGGTGGTATGCTCTTTTCTTTTCTTAAAAATCGGATCTTCCGGATCCCATAAAAAGATGGCACTCATATTGTTGATTCCCATCGCATCACAAGGACGAACTCCCAATACAATTTTGTGAGGAATGGCTTCCAGATCACGACTTTCCACCTGGACTCCATCTTTTGACTTCGTATATGAAAACAATTTCTCAATTTTCGGAAAAACAAACGATTTCACCGACATATTTGGAATTATATAATCCTCTGTTATTTCTCTGGCAGTGGAAATTTTTTTATAATATGTATGTTCAGCCTGCTTGACAGGAGCATATACCTGTTGGTTTTTCATTAAGATCTCTATCCATCGGGAATAAGAATCTTTTTTTAATAGTTTGAATTGACTCATTTCAATTTCTTTTAATTTCAACCAATAAAATTTTCCTTGTCATCCGGGCGGAAAGTCGACATATCACATTTTTCAGACATGCTCATTCCAGTAACCGATCCGAATTGGGTTCTCATCTCCTGAGATAATCTCATCGGTAAAAGATGGATAGGAATATTTACAGGACATGCACTTCCACACTGACCACATTCAACACAACGTCCGGAGAGGTGCATCGCACGCATGAGGTGCCATTCCAAGTTTCCAACCTTGCTTGCTGCTACAGGAATCCACTGAGGCTGATTCTCTTCTACAGTGCAACGCGTGCAGTAGCAAAGAGGGCAAGCCTGACGACAAGCATAACATTTGATGCATTTTTCCAGTTCCTGCTGCCAGAAAGCATGGCGCTCGGCTGGGGTCATGGAATTGAGCTTATCGAGCATTGTTTGGTCTGTTTCAGATAATTGAGGGGTTATCTCGGAGAGATAATCCTTAAGGTCGTCGAGATTTTTAAGGACCGTAAAGTCATCATTGCTTTCTGCAATGATGATCATCTCTTTTTGATCGATTTGCTTCTCTACTACCAGCCGCACAATGCCACGCAGGGTATGTATATTAGCCACAATAGCTGGTTTTCCTAAAGCAGAGAGTTCTTTTTTGTAGAGATAAACCGCTAAATTTTGAATACAAGAACTATTGTACACCAGTTTAGAGGTATCTTCTTGATTTTTAGCAAAAAAGGTGTAACTTTATTATTTATTCCTTGAGTATATCCTATAATCAGATTTACTTCGCCGTTTTTCATTAATTCTCCGGCTATTTCATTCAGTTTTCCCATATCAATCCTCCTCCTGTGTTTCGTTAACCATTTCCTGATAAGCTTTGTAAGGGCCCATCTTTCTGATTTTATCAACT
>JAVBUX010000129.1:0-7772 GCA_031554915.1 Bacteroidales bacterium
ATGTTCAGGTTTATTTCAAAATTTTGGTTTTGCGCGAGATTTTCGGCTGTTAGTAAAATTGGAGTAGAAAGAGCACTGGAACTGATGGACCCAAGAACATCTGAAGCGGAAAGTTCATAAGTTTTTCCATCCAGTTGCACAGATAATTGTTCTTCAATTCCTCTAAAATCAGATAATCCGAAGTATATCTGAGCTTTGTCCAGCAAGAGGTCGCTTGCCGGGATATCCAGATTTTCCAAAATAATTGGAGCGAAATAACCTTTGAAAGATAGCTCCGATTGATAAACCGTAACGTCGAATATACTCCTGTGGCGAATTTGAGGATTTACAATTCCTTGAACGTCAAGTTTTTCCGGTAAAATATACAAGTTTTCGGTTGTATATTCGATCTTTTCATCCTTATTAGCAGGAATGATTTTTTTATAAGGAATAATCAAAATAGGACCGGATAAAGTCTGACTGTTTGCCCATTTTGAACTTACTTCTTCCCGAACTTCATCCTGGCGAAGTTTTCGTTCCCTAACCAGCTCAGAGATCATGATCATAGGAATCATCATTAACAGGATTAGAATAAATGTGCCTATTCCCTTTAATGTGAGTAAAGTACCCCTGGACCAGCCCTTGCTCAATGTACGCTGAAGATATTGTTCTTCTTTCTCTTCAAATTGTTTGCTTTCTTGTTCTGAATGATCTTTTGTTTCCATCTTTTTTATTTATTTATATGTTTATAAAAGTGCTTTGAATTTCAAAGTTTTAAAGTAAAAAAAATTATCTGCTGTTTTTAATCAAATCCTCAAGTGCATCCAAATGTTCTCTGAACGCTTTTTTTCCATCCACAGTAGCTTCATAGGTAGTATTTGTTTTCCTTCCTATAAAACCTTTGTTTACAACAATATATCCTATTTCTTCAAGTCCTTTGAGGTGTGAGGCCAGATTGCCGTCTGTGACCTGCAGCATCTCTTTCAGGGAGTTGAAGTTCATTTCGTCATTGACCATCAGGATACTCATGATTCCCAGTCGTATCCTGTTGTCAAATGCTTTATTTAGATTTTCTACATTCATAAAGCAATCAGATTATTGTTTGCGTTCGTATTTGTACCACATTCTGATACCATATAAAATATGGAATAATCCGAATCCGATGGCCCAGAAATAGAGTCCATACCCTACCTTGAATAGGGCAATACATCCTAAAATAATCTCACAATAAGCCAGATAGCGTGTTTCGTCCACCGTTTGCTTACCGGTGGCAAACAAAGCGAGGCCATAAAAAATAAGGCATCCCGGGGCGACTAATCCAAAGTTTCCACAGTAAATTAATTTTAACAGGAATATTCCTCCGGCAAGGATAGGGACGATTACCGTCCATGTAAGTCGTTTGCTGGCTGTCCCGAATACAGGAATATTTGTTTTCTTTGTTTTGAAGTATGTAAAAATGAATGCAGAAACTAAAGCTGCGATAAAAGTACATAAGCCGATTAACATAAGAGTTTTAAGCTCTGCTTCGGAGTAGTATTCACGTGTTTCAAGACGATTGGAAACGATAGGGTAGGCAAAAACTGCCCCGATGAGGGCACAGGTGCCGGCAGCTATGCCACTCCATCCGCTTAAGCCGATAAATCTGCTGCTTCTCTCCATCAGATTGCGTATTTCCTGCAATGTTTCTAGTTCTTGTTTCATTTTTTTTTATCTTGATTAAAAGTACTTTGAAATGCAAAGTAAACGATTGTTTTTTGAATTCGCAACTTTTTTGCGTTATTTAACATTTGTGGTCTGGGTTTTGGGGTACACGGTGAACGGTAAACGGTACACGGTGAACGGTGCACGGTACACGGTAACGAAATAAGGATATTCCTATTCCAATACTCCGGGCCTTATTCGTGTACCGTTTACCGTGTACCGTTTACCGTGTACCGTTCACCGTGTACCGTTCACCGTTCACCGTGTACCCATAATACTATTATTGCGAAATCATTTAATATAACTAACTTTGTATGTAAAATCAAAATACTGTGGCAAAAGAAGGCGCTCCAATAGCATTAGGGACAGAGAATGTCGGAAAATTATTAATGCAATATGCTCTTCCGGCAATTATTGCAATGACTGCATCATCGTTATATAACATAACCGATAGTATTTTTATTGGCCATGGGGTAGGGCCTATGGCTCTGTCCGGTTTGGCCATAACCTTTCCTCTGATGAATCTGGCTGCAGCTTTCGGTGCTATGGTTGGGGTAGGGGCTTCTACACTTTTATCTGTTCGCCTGGGACAAAAAGACTATGATACGGCTAATAATATTTTGGGTAATGTCTTAATACTGAATTTAATACTTGGATTAACCTATTCTATCGTTATATTGGTTTTCCTGAAGCCTATTCTTTATTTTTTCGGAGCCAGTGAACATACGCTTCCTTATGCTTACGATTTTATGCAAATCTTGCTTTTTGGTAATGTGGTAACTCACATGTACTTCGGCTTAAATGCGATGCTACGTTCTTCCGGTAATCCTAAAAAGGCAATGTATGCTACTATTTTTACGGTAATGATAAACATGGTACTCAATCCATTGTTTATCTTTGGATTTGGCTGGGGGATTCGTGGAAGTGCTTGTGCAACAGTGATTTCTCAGATTGTTGTTTTGATATGGCAAATCCATATTTTCAGTGATAAAAATAATTTTATTCATTTGAAAAAAGGAATATACCGTTTAAAGAAAAATATAGTTAAAGATTCTCTGGCAATTGGGATGGCTCCTTTCCTGATGAATGCAGCTTCTTGTGTCATTGTATTACTGATTAATCAGGGCATGATCCGTACCGGGGGCGATGTGGCAGTTGGAGCGTATGGTATCGTGAACCGTGTGGCTTTCTTGTTCGTTATGATTGTGATGGGTGTAAATCAGGGGATGCAGCCTATTGCAGGATATAATTATGGTGCAGGTCTCTATTCGCGTGTGATGGAAGTCCTGAAAAAGGCGATTATCATAGCATCTATCGTTATGACAATTGGTTTTTTGATTGTAGAACTTTTTCCCCGTGTAGTGGCTTCTGTTTTTACAACAGATACTAACTTGATAGATCAGGCAGTAACAGGAATGCGGTTTGTATTCCTGATCTATCCTTTGGTTGGCTTTCAAATGGTTACATCTACATTTTTCCAGAGTATTGGAAAACCAGGAAAAGCGATATTCTTGTCTGTTACCCGACAGGTACTCTTTTTGATCCCTTGTCTGCTTATTTTACCAGGTATTTTAGGAACCAATGGCGTTTGGATCAGTTTGCCGATAGCAGATACATTGTCAATTATAATTTCATTAACGTTATTGACAACTGAAATTAAGAAATTTAAAAAAGAAAAGTCCATTTAGCATTCAAAAAATAGTAATATGAATGAAAAATATGTCATTAATATTGGTCGCCAATTGGGAAGTGGTGGCCGGATTGTCGGAGAAGAACTTGCCCGGCTGTTTGGTATTTCTTTTTACGACAAAGAACTAATTAAGATTGCAGCGAAAGAGAGTGGTTTGGGTAAGGAATTTTTTGAAAAAGCCGATGAAAAAACGAGATTCGGTTTTATGAGTAGCTTTTTTGGCTGGTTTTCCGATATTGGCGGAGAAGGATATATGGATAATTATCTGCAGGATGAAACTTTATTCAAAATTCAAAGTGATGTTATACGAGAGTTGGCAGAAAAAACTTCTTGTGTGTTTGTCGGACGATGTGCCGACTATATTTTAAGAGATCATCCCAGGGCTGTCAACATATTTGTTTGTGCAGATCTGGATGACCGGGTCAAACGAATCATGGAATATGATAATGTGTCAGAGGGAAAAGTTCTGGAGATGATAGAAAAGGCTGATAAGCAGAGGGCAAACTATTATAATTATTATACCGGGAAAAAATGGGGCGAAGCTTCTTCTTATCATTTATGTATCAATACATCATTGTTGGGAATGGAAGAAACAATAGTGCTTATACGGTCGGTTTTGGAAAAAAGATTGCATTTATAATCATTATAAAAAAAACTAAATTTAATCTGTTTCATTGAAATTATTCCATTGGGGATTTTAATTTCTATTTTCTTGACTCTTTTTTATTATTAATTAATATTTATTTGTATTTTTGCAAAAAAGCGTGTTGCTTGTCTTATTAAAGGATCGCTTGGATTAAATCACAATACATTGGTTAACTTTAAATGAATATGGAAAAACAAAATTCTATTCTTCAAAGGAAAGCTATATTTTTGATTATGATGAGTTCATATCGGAAGAGCCACAGATGTCATTGACAGGCTGTTAAAAACGTTGTGTGCAGAGAAAATAAAGGTTGAAGAACTAAATAAAAATATTCTTATGAAAAAAATACTACTTTTTATATTCTTATTGTTTTTTTGTTTTGAGGCGTTTTCTCAAAGCAAGTCTCAGCGTCGCATCTACCTGTGGGATGTGACCTTGTCTATGAAGGGCTATCAAGATAAGACTCCTGATATTTATGATAATATTGTGGATTTTTTGAAACGTGAAATCAATAGTTTAACTGATGAAAGTACAGAAGTTGTAGTGTTGCCTTTCCAAGAGAAAATTTTGGAAAATTGGACGGTAAGAGCAACTGAAGAGGGAAAAAAGGAAATTATAAATCGAATTATTAAATATAATAATGATATTGTAACAGGAACCAATATTGTACAGCCAATAAAAGAGATTCAACAAAGGCTTATTAAGAATGATAAACGAAATATGCTCTTTCTTCTTACGGATGGTAAACAAACGGGAGGAAACAAGGATCTGTTGTCTATAATCCGTAATTGGGAACAATATGCCAAGATCAATGATGCTTACGCTGTTTATGTAATGCTTACGAAAGGTGCTGAGGATGAGGAGGTTGTGAATGCGATTAATCAAACGAATGACATTGAAGTAATCAGGGAGCCTGGAGAAATTGATTGGATTGATTTACAACCGGCTAAATTGGTGAAATTTAATATAAAAGATGATAATGGAAAACCAGCGAATATTGCTTTGATTTGCAAAAAAAATATCGCGCTCCCGGAAAACATCAAAGTCAGGGTGTCCAGCATGGATAATCCGTATGTAATGTTTGACGAGACGGTCGTTATAAAAAACAGTAATATTTCTTTTAAGTTGACTTATAATTATCAACAATTGAGGGACTCTCTGTCCGAAATGATGAGTATTCCTATTCGTGTTGAATTACAAAATCAAGAGGAAATTAAGAAAAATACGAAAAAAATCATTCTTCTTAGTCCGAATGACCTTGAGCTGCAACTGATTAATAAACCCGAAAAAACTTTAAAAATCAATGTTAAGAAATAATAGAGCTTTGTTTGCCCTGCTGCTAACAGTGTTGATGTTGTCATGTGATAAAACTCCTCAAAATCCTGATAAAGTTTTGTGGGGGACAACTAATCATTACACCGATTTTCTTTTCAAGAAGTACGAACCGGTCATAATGACGAAAACACTTGAATTTGATTTTAATGAAGATGCTCAGCGTTTGGTTCACAATGATATATTGTTTGAACCGGTTGAGAAAGAAGAAAATGGTAAGTTTATCTCTGCCAAAGGGATTGTTTTGTATAAAAACGGTCAGAAATGTAAGGATAATATCCTGAATGTGAAATCGAATGAAAAAAGCATCGAATTGGGTATCGAATTTACTGGGGATGCCCTTGAAGGAAATCATACTTTATTTTTGCGGGTGAAAAATTCAGGAGGTTTGGATCGAATTGACAATACGGAACTGTCCTCTTCCGACAATGTGATTTTGGCTCATGAATGGGTGGTGAAAAAGGTGAATGTATATAATCCGTTAGCAAAATGTTTGTTTTGGGTATTGATCTTTATTCTGGTTATTTTGGCAGTTTGGCGTATTTTAATCCGCCCGATGGTATTTGAGGTTTTCAAAGTAAAAACGATATACTTTTTTTATCCCGAAGTAATGAAGACCGTGAGGTTGAGAGGCTGCCGGAGGGTTGTGTGTTCAAAAAACAAGCAAAGTCAATCTTTCTTCAGCAGATTCTTTACCGGAAAAATTATCTATGTGCAAAATGATTTTTGGGAGCAGGATGTTGAAATTATTCCGAGAGATAAAAAATCAGTCAAAGTGCGTGTTCCTCGTGATTTCTCAATTATGCCGAGTAGCACTCTGGTGAAGGGAACCGATACGGAAATAAAGAACAGTACTAAATTGATTAAACTGCAAATACAATAAAATTTAATATTATGGAAAAAATCAAATTAAGAAGATCCCTCTATATTGGTTTGGGAGGTACAGGTATGAATGCAATCCTGCATACAAAAAAAATGTACATGGAAACTTATGGTGAGATTCCACCTATGATTGGTTTCCTTGGTATTGATACAGATGGGAAAGCCTATACGGAAGTTCTGGATTCTAAAGTAGGAGAAGTGCGTTTGGATAGAAATGAACAAAAACCGATCAGCGTTTCTAATCCTAAGAATTTTTATAGTAATGCAAGTAATAAAGATATATTGTCTTGGTTGCCAAAAGAAAATGAACGTGCAATTGTGACCCTGGACAAGGGCGCCGGACAGATTCGGACAAATGGTCGATTGGCTGTGGTTATTCATGCACCAACTCTTGTTAGCGCTATAGAAAGTGCTATCGATAAAATTCGAAATCATGGAGCTATAACCTCGGATAAGTATGAATTGGATATGAATAGTCCTAAAGACGACATTCACCTGGTTTTTTCACTTTGTGGAGGTACTGGTTGTGGAACTTTTATTGATGTTGCTTATCTCATAAAGGATATTGCAGGAAGAGAGTCTGTGAGTTTAGTTGGATATGCTGTTCTTCCCGATGTATTTACAACAATGGTTAGGAATGGTATAGCAATGTCAAAAGTGAAGTCGAATGCTTTAGGTGCTATCAAAGACCTTGATTATTTGATGCATTTAGATCCATCTGATCCTGAAATAGAACTTCGATATTCAGGAAAAAAGATCCGGACCAACGATGCTCCGTTTTCTGCGATACATATAATTGATAATAAAAATGAAGCAAATATTGTTTATGAGCATATCAGTCAGTTGACAGAAATGATTGCTCTTGTTCTATTCACTTCGTCAGGAAAAATTGCGGATAAAGTTTCAAGCGTAAACGACAATGTAGAAAAAGTTATTTCGGAAGGAACATTGGATGTTGGAGACAAACGTGCATGGGTCTCAACTATCGGAGCTTGTGAAATCGTGTTCAAAGGAGCTGATCTGGCTAATATTCATGCTAAAAAAGCAGCTATTCGTATCATTCAGCGGATGCTTAATGCTTGTGATGATGCCAATGCGATTGCCAATAATTGGATCGATAGTCCGGAAATAAATATCCGGGAAAACAATGGAAATGATAACCTGATAGATCAGATTTGTAGCAAAGAGCCAAAATATAGGTTGGGTGATATTAGTGCTGAAAATCCGCAAGCAGATATTCTGGCTTATTATCAACAGGTGATACCAAGCGATCAGGATTTGAATAAGCCGTTGAATGAAATAACTACAAGAGTTAAGGCCGGTATTCATAACCTGGTTGTTGATCGGATTAATAAAGGCGAATGTTGTATCACAACCACCTTGTCGGCGTTAGAGGAGATTATGAGGCAAGTGGATGTGTTTATGACCGAAATGAGTTCGGAGATCGACGATAAACATAAAGCAATATTGCCTATTCTAGAAAATGAGGTGAAAATTGGTGTTGACAATTTGAAAAATTGGGAGCAAAAGAGTTTTCTTACA
>JAVBUX010000138.1:0-4969 GCA_031554915.1 Bacteroidales bacterium
GGAATATTGGGTATTTTGTTTCAGGCTTATTCAGGTAAAAAAGGTATTGAAGGGTTCTGGGTGGTATTCCTGTTGTTCTTTATGACGGGATTGGCAATTGTTTTGTATCTGAATCAACCTCCATTACAACCTCGTGAACGGGATTATGCATACGCCGGTTCGTTCTATGCTTTTGCGATCTGGATAGGAATAGGAGTTGCCGGAATTGCAAAGGGATTAAACAGATACTGTAAACTTCCGGTACTTCCTTCGGCTTTGGCTGCAACGCTCCTTTGTTTGATTGTTCCGACTATCATGGCTACTGAAAACTGGGATGACCATGATCGTTCCAATCGTTATGCTTGTCGTGATTTTGGGTTTAACTATCTCTCCACCTGTGCTCCGAATGCGATTATCTTCACGAATGGAGACAACGATACTTTCCCTTTGTGGTATGCTCAGGAAGTGGAAGGATATCGTACGGATGTAAGAGTATGTAACCTTAGTTATCTGCAGACGGACTGGTATATTGATCAAATGAAGCGTCAGGCGTATAAATCAACTCCGTTACCGATTACATGGAAGCGTTCTGAATATATCCAGGGTACACACGATGTCGCTTACATTCACGAGTTGACAAAAGATCCGGTGGAACTAGCAACAGCACTCGATTGGGTCAAGTCGGATGATGCCCGCTATAAAAGAAAACTGACGATAGGTAAAACCATCGATATTATACCATCGACAAAGCTAACGATACAAATTGATTCTGCAGCTGCTATGCGTTCGGGATTAGTTAAACCGGAAAATGCACACTGGATACCTAAAGAATTTATTCTGGATTATGGTGAAAGTCCTTCTAAACCGGCTAAAAATGGTTTTATGAAGAATGAATTGATGGTATTGGAAATGGTGAAGACAATGATTGCTGAAGGTTGGACCCGTCCGATTTATTATGCAGCAACAGTCCCTGATGATCTTTATGTGAGAATGGAGGACTACTTCAGTCAGGAAGGAATTGCTTATCGTATTGTTCCTTATAATACCATCGTAGCGGAGCAACCAATCAATACTGATTTGATGTTTGATAATATGATGAACAAATATAAATGGGGAAATATTCAGGATTCGAAAGTTTATGTAGATGAAAATATTGTTCGTATGGCAAGCCATTTCCGTATGTTGTTTACCAAATTATCCCGTCAATTGATGCAAGAGGGTAAAATGGACAAAGCAGAACAAGCATTGGATCGTTGCCAGCAAGTGATTCCTCATACAAATGTTCCGTATAATAATTCTGCAATAGGACTTGCTGAGGCTTATCTTGCTCTAGGAAAGAAAGATAAAGCGATGGAAGTGTATGCTATTATTATTGAGCGTTCGGCTAAAGCTTTGAGGTGGTTTGACCGGTTAAGCCCGGAAGATTTTAGAACTGCAAATTCTGATGTGTTGACTCATTTGAGCACTATGCATGCTGTTTTGGGTGGTTATGAAACAATAGATCCAGAGTTGACTAAGCCGTATGTTCCACTTTTCAATAAAATATATACACGGTACCAATCATATTCGACAAAACAGACGAAAAGGGCTGTAGCTCCATCTAATTTGTAAATTATGTTTATAGAACAACCGCCTTGGTTTTACCGGATTTTTTTTCCGGGAGCAATCTGGCGAATAAATAAGACAGAGCAATCTGTTTACCTGACTTTTGATGATGGTCCTATCCCGGAGATTACTCCGTGGGTACTGGACATCTTAGATAAATATAATATTAAAGCTACGTTTTTTTGTGTCGGAGATAATGTGAGGAAGTTTCCTGAAATATATCAAATGATTAAGGATCGGGGACATCTGGTTGGAAATCACACATTTAATCATAAGCAGGGAGTTCGTACTTATACAAAACGATACATTGAAAATGTAGAAGAGGCAAACCAATATATTGGCAGTAAACTTTTTAGGCCTCCACATGGTCATATCCGTCCAGGGCAATTCTTCCTTCTCAGGAAGCGTTATAAAATGATTATGTGGGATGTTGTCACACGTGATTATAGCTGGAGAATGACTGCCGATGAGGTTTTTAATGCTGTTAAAAAATATACCCGGAAGGGCTCAATTATTGTTTTCCATGATTCGATTAAGGCGGGAGACCGGATGAAAGAATCTTTACCGAAATCAATAGAATGGCTTCTGAATCACGGATATACATTTAAGCTGATAGAGTTATAACCATTTTATATGGATCTGTCTGTTGCAACATCATCAATCAAAGACGAAGCTCTACGATTGGGCTTTTCTTCATGTGGTATCTGCCGTCCGGATTTTGCCGAAGAATATGCCGGATTCTTAAAAGAATGGCTAAAAAAAGGTTTTCATGGAGAGATGAGTTACATGGAGCGAAATTTTGATAAGCGTTCGGATCCGCGTTTACTCGCTGACAATGTAAAATCAATAATTATTGTTGCGCTAAATTACTATCCTTCCCAAAAACAAGCTCCTGATGCAGCTCAGGTGGCTTATTATGCCTACGGAAAAGATTATCATATTGTTGTCAAAGAAAAATTGAAAATCTTGTATGATTTTATTAATCACGAAATTGCCCCGATAAAGGGTCGGATTTTCTGTGATTCGGCTCCTTTTGCCGAAAAATATCATGCAGCCAGGGCAGGATTGGGGTGGGTAGGAAAGAATACTCAATTGATTTTACCCGGAAAAGGTTCTTTTTTCTTTTTGGGATCCATTTTGTTGGATATGGAGTTAAAATACGATGAGGTTGAGATTCCTGATCATTGTGGTGATTGCACGAAATGTATGGATGCTTGTCCCACGAATGCTTTAGTAGCTCCAGGTCAACTCGACGCCACTCGTTGCCTGTCGTATTTAAGTATTGAATATAAAGGAGAATTGCCGGATTTCTATAAAGATAAAGTAGAAAATCAAGTCTATGGATGTGATATCTGTAATTTGGTTTGTCCCTGGAATAGATATGCCTGGGGAAATGAAACGGAAGAGTTCCAGGCTTCGGAAGAATTATTAAATCTATCTTTTGAGAAAATCATGAAAATGAAAGAGAAAGATTTTGACAAAATGTTTTTAGAATCCTCAATTTACCGCATTGGATTACAACAATTGCAACGAAATGTCAGTCGATAGGCAATTTTTCTTCATTTTTTAAATTAAAATATGCTGGAAAATCCTATCTTTGCCTACAAAAATAATCATCATGGAATTACCTTTTGCAGAATCATTTAAAATTAAAATGGTGGAAACGATCCGCCGGAGTACTCGTGAAGAACGTGAACAATGGATTAAAGAAGCTAATTATAATCTCTTTAGCCTGAAGTCAGAACAAGTTTTTATTGATTTGCTGACCGACTCAGGAACTGGGGCTATGAGCGATTGTCAGTGGGCGGCTATGATGGTTGGTGATGAAAGTTATGCCGGTTCAACGTCCTACTATAACATGAAAAATGCGATTAAAGACATCCTTGGGTTTGATTATTTCTTACCGACTCACCAGGGACGTGCTGCTGAAAATGTTTTATTTTCCGTGTTAGTTAAAGAAGGTGATATTGTTCCCGGAAACTCACATTTTGATACGACAAAAGGACATATCGAGTACCGCCGCGCCATTGCCTGGGATTGTACTATTGAGGAAGCAAAAGATACACAGATTGAATTGCCTTTTAAAGGAAACGTATGCCTCAATAAATTGGAAAAAGTATTGGTAGAACATAAAGATAAAATTCCATTTGTGTTGATTACTGTTACTAACAATACAGCCGGAGGGCAGCCTGTTTCTATGGAGTGTGTTCGTGGTGTGAAAAAACTCTGCGATCAATATGGCAAGCCACTTGTTTTTGATTCCGCCCGATTTGCTGAAAATGCATACTTTATTAAAGTCCGTGAAAAAGGCTACGAAAATAAGACGATCCGTGAGATCGTGAAAGAAATGTATTCGTATGGAGATGGAATGACAATGAGTAGTAAGAAAGATGCTATTGTGAATATGGGAGGTTTCCTTGCAACACGTCATAAGGAATGGTTTGATCAGGCATCTACTTATAACATCATGTATGAAGGTTTCTTAACTTATGGAGGTATGAGTGGCCGCGACATGAATGCTTTGGCACAGGGGCTATATGAAGGAACGGAATTCGATTATCTTGAAACCCGTATCAAACAAGTTGAATATTTGGGCCAAAAATTGGATGAATACGGTATTCCTTATCAACGTCCTGCTGGAGGTCATGCTATTTTTGTCGATGCAAAAAAAATTCTCCCTCAGGTACCTAAAGAAGAATTCCAGGCTCAGACTTTAGGTGTAGAATTGTATTTGGAGGCAGGTATCAGGGGTGTAGAAATTGGTGCAATCCTGGCCGACCGCGATCCTGTAACCCGCGAAAATCGTTTCCCTGGTTTGGAGTTATTACGGTTGACAATTCCTCGTCGCACATATACAAATAATCATATTGATTTAGTTGCTGCAGCATTGAAAAATGTTTACGACCGGAGGGAATCTATTCGTCGAGGATATGTGATTACAAAAGAGGCGCCGATCATGCGACACTTCACAGTGGAATTAGCTCCATTATGATGATTTTATGTTGAAAAACATACATTTTAATAATAATTAATAAAAAAACTTTCATATAGACCTTTTTCTTAACACTTATTATATAGAAAAACTTGTGCATAGTATTGAAATGCTCTACTTTTGTACTGTGGTTTTTTCATAATAGTATTAGATTTAAGGTTAACAAAGATTGAATTAGGGAGTTCGTGAGAATTCCCTTTTTTTGTTATTGTTGTAGCACCCAGAGGGTGCGTGGATCAGCGTTAAGATATAAGATAAGAGAGGACTTAGTAATAAACAAAAGAGGGATGGCGAATTTTCGCCATCCCTCTTTTATTTTTGAATTGAAAATTGAAAATTGAGAATGAATTCGTGCGTCAGCCTCATTCTCAATTCTCCATTCTGTTCTTATTT
>JAVBUX010000197.1:0-3951 GCA_031554915.1 Bacteroidales bacterium
AGAGCCTCAATTCCTTTATTGGAGTTGGGGTTTCTGCTTTTAAAACAATCAATTTTCAAATTAACTTAAATAAAAATCAATATGAATAAAAATGTAAATTTATTTGAAGCTGCTGAAGTATCAGTCGTTTACAAAAACAGTGTTTCAGTAGAAAAGAAATATCAAATCACCTCATCATGCGATATCTATATGCTGATGAGGCCAGTATTTCAGGACATAATGAGTCATCACGAAGAATTCTATATAATATTGTTGAATATGAATAATTCTGTTTTGAGTATATCTAAGATTGCCAAGGGAGGGATTTCTGAAACAACAGTTGACACCAGAATTGTTCTACAAACAGCATTGAAAACTAATTCTGTAAAATTGACTTTGGTACACAACCATCCTTCTGGAAATTTGACCCCGAGTCATCAGGATATATCATTGACAAGGAAAATTGTTGAGGCTGGGAAATTAATGGATATTACAGTGATTGATCATGTGATAATCAGTGATGCTGGGTATTATAGTTTTGCTGATGAAGGTATTCTGAATTAACAAAAGAATAACATGAATAATAACAATCTTTAATCCCATTACGATAAATCAGAAATAAATTATTAACTTTGTAATCAGAATAAAGAAACGATAATCATGGAAAGAACAGCAAATACAAATAGAATTACTGTCAGAGAAGTAAGAGCATATAAAGCTTCCATGACTTCAAGTAAAGAAGCTTCCAGAGATTTTTTGGAACGTGTAGGTGTTCTTAAAGATGGTAAAATAGCTCCTGCCTACAAAGAGAACAAAGCCAAAGTTTCTTATCGACATGACAAAGTATAATGTATTCCAAATGTAGAAACATTATTATCGGATTTCACGGCTGTGATAAATCTGTAAGAGATGAAATCATTGCCGGGAAATCTTTTATGAAGAAAAGCAACAATGATTATGACTGGTTGGGAAATGGATTCTATTTTTGGGAAAACAACATACAACGGGCTAAACATTTTGCAGAAGAAAAACAAAAACGAAATTCGGATAAAATTAGTGAGCCTGCTGTTTTAGGTGCGTTTATAGATTTGGGATATTGCCTTGACTTGTTGGATTCTTCTTACCTTTCACTACTGAAAGAATTTTATTCCTTGCTAAAAGAAACTTACGAAAATCAAGGGACTGATATCCCAAAAAATCAACCAGTTGGAAGTTCATTTGACTTACTCCTTCGTAATTTGGATTGTGCTGTTATAGAATCTGTTCACCTATTTAACAAAGATGAGAAGAAACAAGAATTTGATTCTGTACGTGGTGTATTCTGGGAAGGCAATGATCTCTATCCTAATGCCGGATTTAAAGAAAAGAATCACATCCAAATTTGTGTCCGAAATCCGAATTGTATAAAAGGATTCTTTATTCCAAGAGAATTTGACTCAAAATTTATAGTTCCGTAAGCTCTCTGTTTGAAAATTTTTATAAAAATTGCGCATGCTTTTTCTCAATCCAGTAGATTTAGTTTATTAAATTTGCGAAATGACAACAAAATCTCAGAAACAGCAAAAATTGTACAAGAAAGAACCGAAAAATAAAAAGAAAAAAGGTATTCGTTTACAATGGGATAGAAAATCTACGATTATAACTATTTCTATTGTTGCTTTTCTGGCTCTATTTTATTTTGCAGCCACAACAGATATTAGTGGTTATTTCATTCAAAAAAACAAGAACTGGATTGCTACAGTAGGCGAAATTCAATCCATTGAAGCAATTACAGGAACTAAAATCAAGCATACAATTTACTCAATCTGAATAAAAAGAAAGCCTTATCCTGTACCTCTCTGAAAATTCTTCTAAAGGCTTTAATCTTTTAATACGAAAGTCAAAGCCTTCAGGTCTCAGTTCAGAAGGGTTAGGGATATATCGTTCTTTATTTTTAGGCTAACTAAACTGTTCGCTTGATAATTTTTCCAACCGGTTTTTCTGCTTGATAAGTTATATGTTATTACATAAATGGTGTGTTTTTTGAATTATTGAAATAAAAAACAATAAAAATGTGTTAAATTGTTTTGTAATTCAAAATAAACCACTACCTTTGCTTCCTCAAAATTTAATGATATATAAATGAATTGTATTTTTTCATACGGACTATTGCTCAGTATTAGTATTATTATTCTCTTGGGGGAAACAAGACGAAGCGGGTCCGGTATGTAATTCATAAGGAAATATGTAAATGGAAAAGCCTTTCTCGCTTCAGATTGCGGGAAAGGTTTTTTTTAATATAAACTATAATTATGAGTGATAAATTATTTATTTTCGACACAACTTTAAGAGATGGGGAACAGGTTCCTGGTTGTCAGTTGAATACAATAGAAAAAATTGAGGTAGCCAGAGCTTTGGAAGCGTTGGGAGTGGACGTAATTGAAGCCGGTTTTCCGGTATCCAGTCCAGGAGATTTTAATTCAGTAGTGGAAATTTCTAAAGCGGTTACCTGGCCTATTATTTGTGCTTTGACTCGGGCTGTCGATAAAGACATTGATGCTGCAGCTGAGGCTTTGAAGTATGCTAAGCGGGGGAGAATTCACACCGGGATAGGAACATCTCTTTATCATATTCAACATAAATTTAATTCTACACAAGAAGAAATACTGGAACGTGCTATTGCTTGCGTGAAATATGCAAAAAAACGGGTGGAAGATGTTGAATTTTATTGTGAAGATGCAGGTCGTACGGATAATGTTTACCTGGCAAAGGTAGTCGAAGCGGTGATTAAAGCCGGAGCTACGGTTGTGAATATTCCCGATACTACCGGTTATTGTCTGCCCTCGGAATATGGAGAAAAGATTAAGTTCCTGATGGAAAATGTAAACGGGATTCATAATGCTGTTATTTCTACGCATTGTCATAATGATTTAGGCATGGCTACAGCCAATTCTATTGCCGGAGTAATGAACGGAGCACGTCAGGTGGAAGTGACGATCAACGGGATCGGAGAGCGTGCAGGAAATACTTCACTGGAAGAAGTGGTGATGATTATGAAAAGTCATAAGGAATTGAATATCGATACAAACATCAATACTCAGAAAATATATCCTATAAGCCGGATGGTCTCCAGTTTGATGAATATGCCGGTACAACCGAATAAAGCTATTGTTGGACGGAATGCGTTTGCTCATTCTTCCGGAATACATCAGGATGGGGTGTTGAAAAATCGTGAAAGCTACGAAATTATAGATCCTAAAGATGTCGGAATTGATGATAGTGCAATTGTCTTGACCGCACGTAGTGGACGTGCTGCATTAAAACATCGTCTTTCTGTACTTGGAGTAGAACTTTCACAGGAAAAATTGGATAAAGTTTATGAAGAATTTCTTAAATTAGCAGACAAAAAGAAAGATATCAAAGATGATGATGTGCTGATGTTGGTGGGTAAAGACCGGGAATCACAACGGATCAAACTGGACTATCTGCAGGTAACATCGGGAATCGGAGTGAAATCAGTTGCTTCTGTTTGCCTCGATATTGCTGGAGAAAAATTTGAGGCTGCTTCAGCTGGTAATGGCCCGGTAGATGCCGCAATTAAAGCGGTAAGACAAATTATTCGTCGTCAGATGACTATTCAGGAGTTCCTGATACAAGCAATCGATCGCGGTAGTGATGATGTTGGTAAGGTGCACATGCAGGTAATGTATGAAGGCACTATCTATTATGGATTTTCTGCCAATACAGACATTATTGCCGCTTCTGTGGAGGCATTTGTCGATGCAATTAATAAATTCGTAAAATAAATGGGTTATAAGTATAAAAAAGATATGGCTAAGACATTATTTGATAAAATTTGGGATGCACACGTGGTCTCTACTGTGGAAAATGGTCCGACACAGTTATATATAGACAGGCATTTTTGTCACGAAGTAACTAGTCCACAGGCTTTTGATGGATTAAGAAAAAGGGGATTAAAGGTTTTCAGACCGG
>JAVBUX010000177.1:0-11224 GCA_031554915.1 Bacteroidales bacterium
GCCCGTTATTTTGGTATGGCTTCTCGTGTTTGTGCCGAAAATGGAGCAAATATTGTGAAAACCTATTATTGTGACGGATTTGAAAACGTGGTTGCAGCATGTCCTGTCCCTATTGTAATTGCCGGTGGAAAAAAACTTCCAGAGAAAGAAGCTTTGGAATTGTGCTACAATGCAATCAATGATGGGGCTGCCGGTGTGGATATGGGACGTAATGTATTTCAATCTGAAAATCCAATTGCCATGATCCAGGCTGTTAGTGCGGTTGTTCATAAGAACTGCTCTGTCAATGAGGCTTATCAGTTGTTTGAGGACTTATCGAATTGAAATTGAGAATGGAGAATTGAGAATGAAGGCATGCGTAATCCCATTCTCAATTCATAAAATACATTTTATGAAATATTTGGCTCTTCTTTTTCTTTTTTTATCCTGTAGCCTTTTTGCTCAGGATAAGATTTTTATCAGTGGTTGTGGATGGCAGCAAGTGGTCTTAATTGATAAAAACACTAAACAAATCGAGTGGAGTTATGATTTGGACAAAAGTGATGATTGTGAAAATATTACTTTGACCAAAGATGGGAATTTATTAATTTCTTATAAAAGAGGGGCAAAACTGATCAATGCGAAGAAAGAAATTATCTGGGATTACAAACTTGAGGAGAAAGGCGAACTTTATGCTGCTACTCAGATGTCTAACGGAGGATTTTTATTGGCTCATAGCGGTTCCCCTGCTAAAATAATTGAGTTGGACAAAAAAGGAAAAGAGATAAAAAAACTCTCTTTCAATACGGGAGTTGAAAACCTGCATGGACAAATGAGACAATTAGTTAAGGCCAAAAATGGAAATTATCTTTTCCCGATTATGGCAAAGGCTGAGGTTGTCGAAGTAAGTCCCAATGGTACAGAAGTAATGCGTTTTAAAGTTGAAGGAAACCCGTTTTCAATCATTGAACTGAAAAACGGAAACCTGTTGGTTGCATGTGGTGATGCCCATTTGGCATTGGAAGTAGAACGACGTACAGGTAAATTGGTTCGTAAGATCGGACAAAAAGATATTGAAGGTGTTAGCTTGAATTTTGTTGCTCAAATAGTTGAACAAGATAATGATAACTTGTTAATTTGCAATTGGAACGGTCATGCAAAAGGGGAGGCTGTCAATCAACCGGCTTTGATTGAAATTACCCCCGACAATAAATTGATTTGGCAATTATCGGAGGGAGATGGGATTGGAAGAATATCCTGTGTATTTCCTGTTAAAAATAAAGACTTGAAAAAATTATCTAAATATAAGAATAAATAACTAATATACCATGAAAAAAAATCTAATCATTTTGATTTGTTTTTGCTTCACTATCCCTATTTTTTCTCAAGAAAGCAGTAAAAAAGCATCATTAAATTCTACCCCTAAGAGTTGGACGGAAGCTGTTATAAGTACAAAGAGGGCTGTAATGGATAAAGTAAAAAAGGGAAATATTCCTCTTGATTCTTTGAATGTTAATTCTGAGATAGAGGAGCTTTACAAGAAATTTCCTATAGAAATAGGATTTTCGATGACCTATCTGGATCCTCGGGATCGGAAGATATTTTTTACAACTATGGGCGATTCCATTGAATATGCCATGCTTGAAGATATTTGCAAATATATTCGTAAACCTTCATATATTCAATCGAAGGCTAAGGAACAAATGAAGATAGCTAATCCGGAAATACGCGTTGCCGGACTTTTGGATTTATTTGTCGTTGCTTCTAAAATCAATCAAGTTGATGAACAGTTGGTATGGCTTAATATACCTTCAATTGAAACTGCAATCAATGATATGAAATCCAGTCCTTCTTTCAATCTGACAGAAGCACTTTCCAGATTGAAAGAGCTTAAAATATTGGTTAGTAAAGGATTTGATGGAATTTATTCTAATGATCCAACTACTATTACAGCAGCTGAAAAAGCTTTGAAACTAAAACGGGATATTCTTCTGTCTAATCCGGGATTGAATATGGATAGATTGATGGTTAGTAAATACACTATTGGAGTCAATGCTCGTAGAAATAATGCTCATTCTCTTGGAACCCAGCCAAATAACTGGTCTAATCAATCTTCTGCAGCCAGAAAAGGATTTGATGCTGAAATTCTGGAAGCGAGTAATCTGAGAGGAGATATAAAATTCAGAACGATATTTAAACCGACCAATACTTCATCTGTTCCGGATCTGAAATTGCACTGGAATGGAGATCGCGTTATGTTCTCAATGATCAATGAAAATAACCTATGGAATGTCTATGAAGTGGGAATCGACGGAAAAAATCTCAAACCAATGATCAAAACAACAGAAAAAGATCTGGAATTTTTTGATGGAACATATCTTCCTGATAATAATGTAATAGCAGTTTCTAATATTGGTTATCAGGCTGTTCCTTGTGTAGATGGAGGCGATGCTGTCGGAAATATGGTTAATTACGATCCTAAAACCGGAAAAATCAGACGTTTGACATTCGATCAGGATGCAAACTGGCACCCTACAGTGATGAATAATGGTCGTCTGATGTATGTCCGCTGGGAATATACCGATCTGACTCACTATTTTTCACGTATAGTCATGCACATGAATCCGGATGGTACGGAACAACGTTCGCTTTACGGTAGTGGCTCGGTTTTCCCCAATAGTACATTTGATATTCAGCCATTACCAAATGGAACTACTCAGTTTGTAGGTGTTATTTCCGGCCACCATGGAGTCACTCGTAGCGGTCGCCTTATGATTTTTGATCCGGCTAAAAACCGAAAAGAAGAAAAAGGGATGCTACAGGAAATACCGTTCAGTAAACGTCCTATCATTCCGTTGGTCAAAGATGAACTGGTAAATGATGTTTATCCTCAATTCATCAAGCCTTATCCGATCAGTGATAAATATTTCCTTGTAACGGCAAAATTGAATGCAAACAGTTTATGGGGATTGTATCTGGTTGATATATACGATAATATAACTCCAATTATGATGGACGAAGGGGTTGGGTATATTCATGGTGTTCCATTGATCAAACGTCAGACTCCTCCGGTTATCCCATCAAAAGTAAATGAAAGTAAGAAAGATGCAACAGTCTTTATTCAGGATATTTATGAAGGCGAAGGTCTGCCGAATGTGCCGAAAGGAACCGTAAAATCTTTGCGTGTTTTTGCATACGAATATGCATATAATCGTTCTAAATCGAATCATACGGCTCAGGGAATTCAGAGCGGATGGGACATCAAACGTCTTTTGGGAATAGTTCCCGTAGAAGAAGATGGTTCTGTTATGTTTAATATCCCGGCTAATACACCGATATCGCTTCAACCACTTGACAAGGACGGAGCAGCCATTCAGTGGATGAGAAGCTGGTTGACCGGAATGCCTGGCGAGGTAGTTTCCTGTGTGGGTTGTCATGAGGACCAGAACCAGATACCTAAGCCCAAAAGGGCGATGGCATCTTTGAAACCTGCAAAAAAAATAACCGCACCGGATGGCGGAGTGCGTTCATTCACCTTTGAATTGGAGATACAGCCTATTCTGGACAGAGCTTGCGTGGAATGCCATAACGGATCTCTTAAACGCGATTACAGAGGCGCCCGTATCGACACAGTGGTTCCTAATAAATGGGCTTATAGTAAAAGTTACCTTGATTTGCATCCATACGTTCACCGTCAGGGACCGGAAGCAGGTATGAAAGTGCTGTATCCTTATGAATATCACGTTTCTACCAGTCCTTTGATTACAATGCTAAAAAAAGGTCACCATGGAGTGGAACTGACTGAAAAAGAATGGAAAACGCTTTATAACTGGATCGATTTTAATGCACCTTATCATGGGACTATGATTGCCGAGAAATATAATGATTGCGACCAGATCGAAAGACGTTATGAATTAACAAATAAATATGCCAATGGTGCCGGTGTTGACTGGAAAGGTGAAATCCGGAATTATGCCGATTATCTGAGTAAACAAACGAAACCGAATCCGGCAAAACCTGTTGAAAAAGAAGTCAAATACAAAGGTGTCAAAGTAAAAGGTTATCCGTTTGATAGTCAGGTTGCTCAATCGATGTTGGCCAAAGCAGGAGAGACTTCTAAAGTGATAGAAATTGCTCCCGGAATCAGTATGAGATTTGTAAAAGTTCCTGCAGGAAAATTTATTATGGGAACAAATAACAGGCCTTCTGATTATTCTCCAGCCTTTGCTGCTGAAATTAAAAAATCGTTCTGGATAGCCGAAATGGAGGTTACAAATGAACAATTCCGAGCAATTTTCCCTCAACATGACAGTAAGTTCTTTGATCAACAGTGGAAAGACCACGTAAATGAGGGCTACCCGGCAAATAAACCGGAACAACCTGTGATACGTGTCAGCTGGCAGGAAGCAATGGATTATTGTAAAAAAATCAGTGAAAAAACCGGTCTCAAAGTGGCTTTACCTACGGAACAACAGTGGGAATGGGCTTGTAGAGCCGGAAATGATACTCCTTTCTGGTATGGAAGCTTTAATGATAACTTTGCTGCTTTTGAAAATATGTCAGATAAGCAAATGAATAAAATGGCAGTGTCAGGAGTCGATCCTAAACCAATGGGAGAAAAAAATCCATGGTATAAATACTATACCTGGCATCCGAAGGAAGAAAGTGTGGATGACGGCAATATGCTTGTCGCAAAACCCGGTAGCTACAAACCAAATGTCTGGGGAGTATATGATATGCATGGAAATGTTGCAGAATGGACCCGCTCGGATTATTTGCCTTATCCGTTGAATGATAAGAAACCGGTAACTGCGGAGCAGAAGGTGGCAAGAGGAGGTTCTTGGATCGAACATCCTAAAGCATCGACTGCTTATGTAAGAAAAGCTTATTTGCCTTGGCAAAAGGTTTATAATGTAGGATTCCGGGTTGTTATCGAGGATTAGAGTTGGATAACACACATTACTTTGTACAGTATTTCAACTCTGTATGAGGTATTATTATTAACTTTGCATCATAATTTATAATTGATTACATCGATTTTTCAAATTCTTAATTTTTAATTTAAATGAATAGTATCAGAGCAAATGCTGCATTAATGCAAGAGATCGCTAAAATAGCTGAAGTTGCAGGTTACCTTTGGGAAAAAGGATGGGCGGAACGTAATGGAGGAAATATTTCTGTTAATCTGACAGAGTATATAACGAGTGAAATCAAATCGTTGCCGGGATTAGTTCCAAGTACTCCATTACCTCTCAAATTCGAACATTTACGTGGTAATTTTTTCTATGTTACAGGAACAGGAAAAAGAATGAGGTATGTAGCGAAATCTCCGTTTGAACACGGATCTATCATTCGTGTTAATGATTCTGGAGATGCTTATGATATAATCGCTGAAAATCCGGTAGCACCTACAAGTGAGTTGCCATCACATCTATCTATGCATAACTATATGAGTGAGATCGGCAAAGGAATCAAGGTGGTGTTGCATACACACCCGACAGATATAATTGCATTATCTCATGGAAAAAAATTCTTGGAAGAAGGTGTAATGGCTCGTATCCTTTGGTCGATGATCCCGGAATCCCGTATTGTAGTACCACGTGGAATCGGTATTATTCCTTATGAAATCCCGGGAACACTAGAACTGGCTGCTGCTACGATCAAACAACTCGATAGACATGATGTTGTTCTTTGGGAAAAACATGGTGTCCTTTGTGTTGGAGATGATATCATTGAAACCTTCGATGCTATAGACACCTTATCTAAATCAGCTCAAATCTATCTTACAGCTCGTCAGGCAGGTTTTGATCCTCAGGGAATGACCGACGAACAACTAGATGGATTGGTTCCTGTGTTTAATTTACCATCTTAAATATTAAGAATTACCTGTTTAAATTGCGTCCATAGGACGCGTTCTATATAGCCAGTAGCCTCGGCTACTGGTTTTTAAAGGTCCACGTATTGCATCTATGAAATCGTTTTCAGTGTCCCGCCTAAGCATCTTTCTCCTCACCTTATATGCTCTGTTACTTGCGGTTGCTACCTTTATTGAAGCTCAGTACGGAACGGCCATTGCAAGGAAATATATCTATAATAATGTTGCTGTTTACGGATTGCAGTTCCTGATGATCGTTTGTTTCTTTGTTTTAATTTTTACGAGGAAAAAACGGGTTGGCGGTCAATGGGGAATGATGGTGTTGCATATTGCCTTTGTTTTTGTTCTTTCAGGAGCTTTCGTGACTAATTTGTTTAGCTATGAGGGGCTTATCCATATCCGGGAAGGAGAAAAGCAATCCGTTTTGATGGTACGGACAGGAGATAAAGGCGAAGAAATTAAGTTGCCGTTCGAGATTGGATTAAAAGATTTCCGATTGGTACGATACCCTGGGTCAAATAACCCTTCTTCGTTCGAAAGTGACCTGATTATTTATTCCAAAGGGCAGGAGAGGGCAGAAAAAGTGTTTATGAATAAAGTTGTTTACGAACAACAATATCGTATTTACCAAACTTCGTTCGATAAAGATGAAAAAGGGACGGTATTGACTGTTAATCATGATTTTTGGGGAATGATTATTAGCTATACTGGTTATTTTTTGTTGTTGGCAGGATTTGTAATGATTATTTTGACTAAAAATTCGCATTTCAGGAGTCTGGTCAGAGAATTGAAAGCAATTACGGCACGATCAGGAGTTTTATTATTGTTACTCTTCGGAGGAATTGCCTATGTTTCGGCGCAACAAGTTTCAGGAAATGCCGAAAATTATGCCCCTAATAAAGAAAGCGCTGAGAAATTTGGAAAACTGCTTGTTCAATCGACAGATGGCCGTATTGAACCATTCAACACTTATTCCTCCAAAATTATAAGAAAGTTATATAAAAAGGACCATATTGGAAAACTTGATGCAGATCAGGTGCTTCTGGGGATGTTGGTTTATCCCCATTATTGGTCGGAAGTGGAATTAATAAGCCAAAAAAATGATGAACTCCATCAGTTAATGGAGACTTCCGGTTCATTTATTAGTTTCAATGATAACTTTGATTCAAAAGGAACTTATAAACTCGAGAAATACCTTGAATATATATATTACAAGCCAGTAGAAAAGCGTACGCGACTGGAAAAGGACATACTTAAACTGGATGAAAAGGTCAATATCCTGTTTGAGATCCTGCATCAACAAATGGTTGCCATGTTTCCATTGTCTGAAGATAAAGATCATCGCTGGTTTGCTTCAGGAGATGATCTGTCTGCTTTTTCCGGTCAGGATTCGATGTTTGTAGCAAAAATCTTTCCCTGGTATCAGGAAGAAGTAATTTCATCAAAAAAAACAGGAAATTGGAATACTACTTTGGAGGTTATCAATATGATTAGTGTTTACCAAAGAGCACGTTCGACAGTAGAATTGCCTGAACCATCGAAAGTTTCAACTGAAATTTTCTATAATAAAACAGATATTCTGAATAAACTATTCATGTTGTATCTAACCCTTGGCTTTCTTTTGATGATCGTTGGGGTTCTATTGATTATAAAACCAAATGCCGTTCTGAAAAAGCTTTATATTTCAGGTATTGTACTGGTTGCCATCGGTTTTCTTATTCATACAATGGCAATTGCATTACGATGGTATATTTCGGAACAACCACCGTGGTCGAATGCTTATGAGACAATGGTTTATGTTTCCTGGAGTGCCGTTCTGGTCGGGTTGATATTCTCCCGTCGTTCGGTCATTACTCTGGCTTTGGGAACTATGCTGGCGGGATTTATACTTCTGGTAGCTCACATGAACTTTATGGATCCGGAAATAACACCTTTAGTTCCTGTTTTGAAATCACATTGGCTAATGTTTCACGTGGCTGTAATCACTTCAAGTTATGGATTTTTCGGAATGAGTTTTCTTTTGGGTGTATTTACAGTATTTTATTCGTGTTTTAAGCCCCGGAAGCGATCAAAAGTATTGCTGGATGAAATCTCGGTCATTAATGAATTATCTATGACTGTAGGGCTTTATATGCTGACCATAGGGATATTTCTTGGCGCTGTATGGGCCAATGAATCCTGGGGAAGATACTGGGGTTGGGATCCCAAGGAAACCTGGGCTTTGATTACAATGATCATTTATGCAACAGTTCTTCATTTACGGTTATTGCCCGGTAAACAAAACCGGTTCTTATTAAATATTCTGTCGATCTATGCTTTTCTTTGTGTATTAATGACTTATTTCGGCGTAAATTATTATCTGAGCGGATTACATTCGTATGGTAAGACCGATACTCCTCCTGCTGTAACAGCAATTGGTATTGTTTATGGAGTAATTACGATAATATTGGTTTATGCTTGTGTTAAACGTCATAAAGAAGCAAAAGCTGAAATTAAAGCCGGATCGTAAAACAACTACCTTTTCCGGGTTGGGAAGAGACTGATATTGTTCCTCCATGTGAATTAATGATTTGGCGACAGATACTTAGGCCGATACCGGACCCTCCTTGTTTTGTCGTAAAGAAAGGTACAAAAATCTTATCTTGTACTTCAGGTAAAATACCGTAACCATTGTCATATATGGAGATTACAGGTTGTTGGTATTCATTTTTTATGATCGTAATCCGGATATTTGGATTCGGAGTTTCTTTACAGGCTTCCCATGCATTTTTTATCAGGTTAATGAGCACCTGTTCCATTTGCGATCGATCGACTTTCCACAATATTTCTTCCGGAGTAATGGAGCAGAAGAAGGTAATCCCTTCTGCAGAAAGTAGTCCCGTAATATCATCCATAATATCTTTTGCAGACACATTTTCGATTACCGGGTTCGGAATCCGGGTCAGTTTTTGGTAGTTCTGTACAAAGTTTACCAATCCCTTACTTCTTCTATGGATTGTTTTCATGGCTTTATCCATCAGTTTCAGAGTTTCTTCATCAGTATCCTGCTCGGAAAAACTTTCGGAAAGGGATATGATAGGAGTGATGGAGTTCATGATTTCATGAGTCAATACTCTTACCAGTTTTTTCCAGGCATCGCTTTCACTCTCTTCAACTACAGATTCTATATTCTTGATGCTGATCAACTTTTGTTCTTTTCCTTTCGAGGAGAATAATACTGCAGTAATTGCGAGATACCGTAATCCATTTTCTCGTGGTATTCTGACTATTTTGGTTTCCTGTGGAAGAATATTCTCCAAAACAGCAGGTAAATCAGCCAAAACGAATTTGAGATCGGAAATATTCCTCGGTTGTGGTTTTCCAAATTCATCTAAAGCTGCTTTATTGATCCATTCTATATTTCCGTTTTTATCAGTAACAAGTATTCCTGAATCGATCCGGTTTAACAGGCTATTATAGAATTGTTGTTCAGCTTCGATTTGAAATATTTTTTTGTTGAACAAGGAAATTGAATTTTCCATCTGTACAGCCAGTTCCAAAGGCAAGCCTTTTGCTTCAAAGTTTTGGAAAGTGATATTGGATTCTGAAAAACGTATGGCATTGATCAGTCGTTGGGTATCACGTTGAGACCTTTTTAGAAAACGAATCAACTTATAGGTTGATATATAAAGGAATAGGGTAATAAAAAAAATGAATGTAATGAAAGTAATGAAAGAAATACGAGGGAAAAGAGCGAATACAATTCCTTCCGCTATTGATAAAACAATAACGATAGATAATAGTAGAAATAGATTTGTATTGTATTTTTTCATTTTTTCATTTTGCGATATAATGCAAACCTTGTTATTCCCAATAGATCAGCGGCTTTTGTCATATTACCGCCACTGCGTTCCAGGGCTTTTTCGATTGTTTCCTGTTCAACAATTTCCAAATTTAGAGTTTCCTTTTTCTTCCCTTTGCTACTACCTGGAGATTGCAGGATAAAATCATTTACTTTTAATATTTGTCCGGAAGAAAGGATTACAGCTCTTTCTACAGAATTTTGCAATTCTCTGACATTTCCGGGCCATTCGTACTCCATTAATTTGACTTTGGCATCCGGAGCAATGCTTTTGACTATTTTCTTGTATTTATGAGCAAATTTATTCAAAAAATGTTCAGCCAGCAAAATTATGTCTTTTCCTCTTTCTCGAAGAGGGGGAATATGGATCTCAATGGTATTTATCCTGTACAATAAATCCTGCCGGAAGTTTCCCTGCTCTACATCGTCGTATATATCGGCATTCGTAGCACTAATGAAGCGCACATCGATTGGGATGTTTTTATTTGAACCTAAACGGGAAATAAACCTTTTTTCAATGGCAGTTAGTAGTTTAGATTGCATAGCAGGGGAAAGATTGGCGATTTCGTCCAGGAAAAGCGTTCCTCCTGAGGCTGCTTCCATTCGTCCTGGTTTTTCTTTCTTCGCATCGGTAAATGCTCCTTTCTCGTATCCGAATAGTTCGCTTTCAAACAGAGAATCCGGTATGCTTCCTAAATCGATGTTTACAAATACTTTATTTGACCGGGGAGAATGGTTATATATTGCCCGTGCTACAAGATCTTTTCCAGTGCCGTTTTCGCCTAATATCAATATGTTAGCATCTGTATTGGAGAGTTTTTCTATCAAATCGAAGATTTTAATCATGGAATCCGATTCTCCAATGATTTCATAACTTACTTCAGGAGTATTAAGTACCTCCATTTGAGTTTTCAGGGTAACAACTTCTTTTCTGGAGTCTTTTAGTTTGAGGGAGGAGAAGATAGTTGCCAGGAGTTTTTCTCTTTCCCAAGGTTTGGATACAAAGTCAACGGCTCCGGCTTTGATTGCTTGAACGGCTTTTTCAGTGTCGGCATAAGCTGTCATCAGGATTACAACAGCCTGAGGGTCTGTTTTTAGGATTTTATCCAGCCAAAAGAACCCTTCCTGTCCACTGCAGACATCCTGCCGGAAATTCATGTCGAGGAGGATGATATCCGGTTGAAATTGCTCCATGAAATGTTCGATCCTTTCAGGATTAGTGCCAACCTTGATCTTCTCTACATGCGGGTTTAATAAGATGTTGAGAGCGAAGAGAACATCTTCGTTATCATCGATAATTAATATTTTGCCGTTTTTGTTCATTTACGAAAATTCATGCAATATGTTTTGAATTTAAACGCCTGCGCTGCATCAGATCCAGTAGCCAGGGGCTACTGGCTATGTAGAAAGCGTCCTCTGGACGCAAATAGCGTATGCTCTGCAAATATAATCATAATGTTCATTCAAATATCGTGCAATAGTGCACTTTTTTTGTGCGAAAATGCACTTATTTCTATCTTTGTAACTGA
>JAVBUX010000010.1:0-26148 GCA_031554915.1 Bacteroidales bacterium
GAAGATATTGTACGAGATTGTATTCATGATCTTTTTGTAAAGCTATACAAAAGCCGAGCAAAATTGCCAGATACAGATAATCCTTTATTATTCTTATTTGTATCTCTTAAAAATAATATTCTCGATAAACTTAGGAGTGAAGAAAAATTTATAAGTCTTTCCCCAATTGATCCCGATTTCTATGTGGATCTTTATTTAGATCATGACGAAAACTCTTCAGATCTTGAAGAACGTTTTTTGGAAGTGATTAATATCTTGTCTCCCCGACAAAAAGAAGCAATTTATCTCCGTTATCAAATGGAAATGAGCTATGATGAAATAGCTGTTTTATTGAATATCAATGCTCAATCTGCAAGAAATCTTGTTTACAGGACTATTGAAAAGATCAGGAGCAAAATTCCACTTATCGTATTTTTATTCTTATTCCTTTCCTTGAAAAATTAACGATATTTAACATTTCTGTTGAGTACAAAATGAATGTTTAATTCGTCCTCTTAAAAATAGCGGTTCTTAAGATTAAAAATGAGAGAGGAAAGGATAAATAAACATGTCTATACTCTATTGAATGATGATCGATTCATTCAATGGGCATTTCATCCTATTCCGGAATTAGATAATTATTGGCAAATGAAAATGCAGGAAGATCCTGATTTAAAAGAAAACACATTGAAATTGAAGAATTTATTAGCAAGAGTAAAAATTAAGGAACCGAATCTTACCGTTGAAGATAAAGAAATACTTTGGAGAAGGATAGCATCAGAGAGTATTTATAAGAAGAAAACGGTTGGTTTTAGGAATTGGATGAAGTATGCAGCATCTATTATTGGAGCTGTAATGTTATTGGGTGGTGGATATTTAGTATATGAAAAGTACCATAAACGGGAAATAGATTATCTATCCATCTTAAATAAGGATGTCAGGACTGAAGATGTTGAAAATATACGCTTAATACTTCCCAATAAAGAAGAGATTGAAATACCTGAGACTTCGGTTGAATTGATTCATAATACAGTCGGAGATATCCAGATAAACATGGAACAGGTTATTATTGCTGAACATTCGGAGGACGTAGCGAAAGAAAAAGGTCAATTCAACCAGTTAATTGTGCCGTATGGACGATCTTCCAGTCTGGTGTTGAGTGATGGAACTAAAATCTGGGTAAATTCAGGTAGCCGGTTGATCTATCCGGTACAGTTTGCAAGCGACAAACGGGAGATTTTTGTAGAAGGAGAGGCATATCTTGAAGTTTCGAAGAATGAAAAAATTCCTTTTTTTGTCAAGACAGATATTTGGGAGGTAAAAGTCACAGGAACCAGTTTTAATGTATGTGCATATACTGGAGAATTTACGCAATCAATTGTTCTTGCCACAGGATCAGTAAACGTGAAGAATTTGATTTCAAAAGAAAAAGTAAATCTGAAACCGAACCAGGTTTGTTCGTATGAATGTGGTAATGAGAAAGTTAAGGTAGCGGAGGTGGATATCTACGATTACATTTGTTGGAAGTATGGCTTTCTGCGATTCAAAAGTGAAAGATTAGATGTTGTCCTGAACCGTTTGAAGCGTTTTTACAATATTCCGCTTGAGTATTCGGATGAAGTTAAGAAAATAAGGGTGAGTGGGAAGTTAGACATGAAAGAGAATATTGAAGATGTATTCAGGTCTATTGCAGTTACAGCCCCAATACAATACACACATAAGAAGGACATAATAAAAATAGAAGTTAAACCTTTAAAATAAGTGGATATGGATATATGAAAAAACCCTGAAAAAAACCGGGAAATACTGGTACTATTCCCCGGTTGAGACGCTTGATAGCAAAGAGAACAAAAATTACTAATCAAACATTACAAATGTATGAAGAAAATCACAAATGGAGGCAATTCTATTAAAGAATTGCATAAAGTTCTACGTATTATGAAACTATGTTTCCTGTTTTTAATTCTTGGTATCAGCAGTGTTTTTGCCAGTAATACATACGGGCAGGCTACTTTTACTATGAACCTGAATAACAAAACTTTGAAAGATGTCATTTTTGAGATTGAGGAGAATAGTAATTACATCTTTTTTTACAATGATGAAGCTGTTGATTTGAATCGTGTAGTAAATGTTTCTGCGAAGAAACAGTCAGTAGAATCTATTCTGGATGCATCGCTGAAAGGAAGTGAGACCAGATATAGGATAGCTGACAGGCAAATTATCCTGTATGCAGCTTCTGATCCGACTCAAGGAGCCGGGGTTCAACAGCAGAATCTGATCATTACAGGCAAAGTTATTGATAATAATGGAGATCCTCTTCCCGGAGTGAACGTTTTGGTAAAAGGGACGAATGATGGTGTAACAACTAATATTGAAGGGTTTTACTCTGTAAAAGTGCCTTATGCAAATGCATCTTTGGTATTTTCATATATTGGATTTCAACCTAAGGAAATAGAACTTCAGGGCCGTAAAGCTGTTGATGTAACTCTGATTGAGGATACAAAAGCTTTGGAAGAAGTTGTAGTCGTAGGATATACCACGCAGAAAAAGGCAACCATTACCGGAGCCGTATCTACAATTACCACGAAAGACTTGAAACAGAGCCCAACAGCTAACTTAAAAAACGCTTTGGCTGGTCGTATGCCGGGTTTGATCGTCAATCAGTTTGCAGGAGGTGAGCCTGGAGTTGACAAGAGTGATCTTTATATCCGAGGAATGGGAACCTATGGTGATAAAAGTCCGATCGTCATTGTGGACGGAGTTGAAAGAAGTATGTCTTATCTCGCTCCGGAAGAAATTGAAACGTTTACAATCCTTAAAGATGCATCTGCTACAGCTGCCTATGGTATCCGTGGAGCGAATGGCGTTATTATTGTAACTACGAAGAGGGGAAAAGCACAGGAAAAAGCAACAGTGAGCTTCAAGGCTTCAGTTGGGGTAAATGAACCGGTTAAATTTCCTGAATATTTGAAATCTGCCGATTACGCAATGTTGCATAATGAAGCGGTTAAGAATGATAATCCCGGAATTGATCCTTCAAAACTCAATTTATTTTCGACTCAGGCGATAGATAATTTCAGAAAAGCAAAAGGAGATAATTCTGATGGCTTTGGTTATGATTGGGATTATTTTGATTTTGCATTTAAACCGGGTCTGCAACAAGATTACAGCTTATCCATTCGTGGAGGTTCGGATCGTGCAAGGTATTACGTCATGGCCAATTACTTCCAACAAGATGGAAACTATGAGCATACCAACTTGTCAAATTACAATACACAGGCCATTTTTAAAAGATATAATTTCCGTTCAAATATGGATATCAATATTACAAAGAAATTTTATGCTCGTTTGGACCTTGGTGCGCGGATTACAGATCGTAATGCTCCTGGAACGACAGCTAATCGTGTAGTTGCATTTTGTAATACTCAGCCTCCTTATTTGCCGATTGTTGTGGAAAATAATGAAAACCCGGCAAATAACACTAACGTAGTGAATAATCCATTAGGAATGCTCTTCGGAGATCAGATCTACCGGTTTAATATTTTAGGGGAATTGAGTAGAACAGGTTTTCTAAATGAGAAAAATACTTATCTGGATGGAAGTTTTATGTTAGGATATGACCTTGATTTCATAACAAGAGGGTTAAAAATTGAAGGAGTATTCTCCTATGATGCTTCTAATGGAAGATGGATCAACAGAAAGGTAAATACATATACTGAAGGTTACCGGGAATATCCTGGTTATGCTACTTTCCAACCTTCGGAAGGGCGAGATGTGTATATGGAGCCGGGACATTATGCTGGAGTTTACAAGACGGGAAATAAGTATAATATAGACCAAACGATTGCAAATGATTTTTCTCGTAATGATGACGTAAGTAGAACTTACTATCAGTTAAAACTGAATTACGATCAGATATTTGGTTCTCATGCGATAACTGCCCTGTTGTTATTTAATCGTTCGGAAAGAGTCGTAAATAATAATATTCCGTTCTGTTATCAGGGTTTGACAGGAATGATGACTTACAATTACGATAATCGTTATTTACTGGATTTCAATATCGGTTATAATGGTTCTGAAAACTTTGCTCCAGGTAAACGTTATGGTATTTTCCCTGCATTCGCAGCAGGATGGATTGTCTCTAATGAAAAATTCATGGAAGGTGCACGAAGTTGGCTGGATAATTTCAAAATTAGGGGATCTTTTGGTATTGTTGGTAGTGATAAAATGCCGAATGACAAGCGCTTCGGATATCTTCAGTATTTTGTAAAGGGTAGCGATTATTATTTGGGAATCAATGATTTTAATTCCAAAATTTCTGATGGACTTAAAGAAGGTGATCTGGCAAATCCTAATATCAGTTGGGAGAAAGCAAGAAAAACCGATATAGGAATTGATATGGCATTCTTCGGACAAAAATTGACTCTGGTAGCAGATGTCTTTTTTGAACATCGCTATGACATTATAACAGACTTAGGAGGAGGAGATAAATTAGGTTTTCCTGACATTGTAGGTAAGGATGCTCCATATATTAACTCTGGTATAGTTGATAATAAAGGAATTGATTTTGAAGTAGGCTGGAATGGAAAAATTGGTCGTGATATCCGTTATTTTATCAAACCTAATTTCACATTTGCAAGAAACAAGATTTCATTTATGAATGAAATTCCTCGGGAATTTTCTTGGAGAGCCAATACCGGCAAACGCATCGATGAACATTTTGTATATGTTTTTGATCATTTTGTCAAAGATCAGGCAGAAGCCGACAAACTGAATACTATGAATTCCGGATCCGGATATCAGCAATGGGGTACTTTAATTCCGGGAGATGTTGTTTATAAAGATTTGAATGGCGATGGTAAGATCGATGACCTGGGAGACCGTACTGCCATGGGATTTCCTCGTTCTCCAGAAATTCAATTTGGTATTCCAGTTGGTATTCAATATAAAGGATTCGATTTCAGTATGCTGTTTCAGGGTGCTGCTAATACTTCTCTGTTGTTGACAGGTCCGGCTGTTTGGGATTTCCCTCTTTATGATAATGATAAATATGGTCGTGTTAAGAAAATGCACCTTGAAAGATGGACTCCGGAAACAGCTGAAACAGCAAAATATCCGGCATTGCACATTGGAGATCATAGCAATAATAAAAATGGCAATAGCAGTTTGTTTTTGTATGATGCAAAATATATCCGTCTCAAAAATATTGAATTTGGATATACTCTTCCTCGTTCGGCGCTCCGTTTTGCAGGATTTCAACAAGTGCGTTTTTATTTGCAGGGGATGAACCTTGCAACATGGGATGGCTTGAAAGATGTTGATGTGGACCCTGAAACAAAGAAAGGACAGGGAGACTGGTATCCGATACAAAAAGTTATGAATTTTGGTGTTGATATTACATTCTAACCCTATAAATCTAAAATTATGAAACATATTATAAATCTGAAATTTATTCTGGCACTGTTGGTTACAGTATCATTTGTTGCATGTAGTGATGATTTTCTGGAAAGAAAACCTGACGACCAACTAGATGAACAACAAGTTTTTACTCGTTTTGATAAGGTGAATCAATTAGTGACGCAAGTCTATTCTGATATGAAAATGGCAAACAGACCTCTGGTTTTTTTCAATCACTTTTCTTCTGCTCCTGTTACAGATGAGTGCGAAGGTTCTACAGCAGAAGGAAGTTTGACGAACAAATTTAATTCCGGAGACTGGAGTTCGATGGGTATGCCTGACCGTAGTAGTTGTGGTCAATATTGGTGGGATTTGTATGACAAGGTACGTAAAACGAATGTTATACTTGAAGGCGTAAAGAAATACAATACTCCTGATAATCCGTTGCAACCAGGTGATCTGAATTATCGTATTGGAGAAATGTTCTTTGCCCGGGCTTATTTTCATTATCTTTTGGTTCGTATGTATGGAGAGGTAGCGTTTGTAGATCATAAAGTAGATCCTCAGGGTTCTATGGAGTTCGCTCAGCTTTCTGTTCATGAACTGGCTGAAAAAATCTGTCAAGATTGTGATTCTGCATTTAATCGTGTTCCTGCGGTATGGGGCGGAGCTGATTTTGCCCGTATCGATAAAGGAGCTTGTCTTGGTTTGAAAGCAATGATCCGTTGGACGGTTGCAACTCCTATATGGAATGGGGGAGAGTATCCGGGTACCAGAATTCATGAGAAAGATTATGCCTATAGTGCTGAACGTTGGGAAAAAACCAAGGTGGCTGCTAAAGCATTATTGGACTTCCAGGTAGATGGAAATAAGCGTTATAGTTTATATACAAAATATACTGACAAAGATTTTAATGATGATGCCGGACGTAATTTGAATAATTCAAAAGTATATACCCGTTTGTGGCAAATGTTTTATGACATGGATGCCTGGCAGAATGAAGCAGTATTGATTGCAACCCGCGACAAGGGAGAAGGTTGGCAAGGCGACGTGTATCCTCCTTCTCGTGGTGGTAGTTCCAGACAAATGCCTATTCAGGAACAGGTAGATGAATATGAATACATTGCTCCTGATGGATATGGTTATCCTGTTTATTCAAGCAGAGCTACTGCCGATGGATATGATGATACTAATCCTTATGAATCGGTCAAGCGAGATCCTCGTTTTTACAGGGATATTATTTATCATGGAGCTGCTTTCCGGGATAACAGTAATAATCAGAAACCAATGAATACAGCAGAAGGATCTGATAAGATAGGAGCTTCTAATGCTACAACAACCGGATATTATCTGCGGAAATATTTGAAAGAATCATATAATCGTTCCGGATCATTTACAATTTCAGCTCCTCCTGTATGGAGACTCCCGGAATTTATCTTTATGTATTGTGAGGCTGTTAATCAGACAAGTGGCCCTAATCAGGAAATCTATGATTTATTGAATACCGTTAGAACACGTTCTTTTATGGCGCCTATTCCTCCTACAGCAATATCTAATAAAGTATTGATGGATGAATATATCAAGAGAGAACGCCGGGTTGAACTTTTCTACGAAAACAAACGGATCTGGGAGTGCAGATTATATCTTGAACCAAATTCGACAGCCCAGTTGGCAAAAGAAGCGGCTTGGAAAGCTGCAGGTACTACAAATGACCAGCGTTCAAAGAGTTACTGGCCGTATCCTAAATGCCAACGTATGATTAATGGTATGCGTCCTGTTGAGGATACCGCGAATGGTAAAATTGTGGTAGGTACAAAGAAATACCGTATGGAACGATATTGGATTGAGGATCGTGTATTTGTTACTCCTCGTCATTATTTGTTCCCGATTATGGACGATGAAATGAAAAGAACACCAGGATTAATTCAAAATCAGGGGTGGTAAAAAGACTTTATACGTAAAATAATAGGTATTGGTTTTTAATATAACCGGGTTTGCGAAGCATTAATAATAAAGTGATTTTTTAATGAACGGCTTCAGCAAACCCGGTTTCTTATTTTGACAAAAAAGATTTTAATAACTCCGGTTTATCGGTAGTAATAAAATCGATCTTCAAATCAATCATTTCCTGCATTATTGCAGGGTCGTTGACTGTCCAAACATTGGTTGTCAACTTCAATTCTTGAGCTTCTTTGACCCATCCCGGATTTTTTTGAAATATCTTAAAATGATAATCCAGGCCGGTTAATCCTGCTTTTTTGATGTCAGCCGGTGATAAATCTCCGTTTAGATAGGCAATCTTTGCTTTCGGTTGATAGCGTAGAATCTCTTTGCAAACGTTCAGGCTGAAAGAAATATATTCTGTTTGCTTTTCTAATCCGGCCTCAGAAACCATTGCTGTAATGATTTTTACAGCACGATCTTCTATTTCTTTGGTGCTGTGAGGTTTAATTTCTAGAATCAGTTTAGTGTTTTTATGTTTTTTCCCTTGTTCTAGATACGATTCCAGAGTCGGCAATAACTCTCCGTTCTTGATTTTCAAAGTTTTGAGTTGTTCAAATGGAGTTTTTTCAATAGTAAAAAGACTATCGTTGTTATTTTTTATTGTTGAATCATGATTTATAACAGGAATACCATCTGAAGTGATCGAAACATCAAATTCTGAACCATAGATTTTAATCTGCTGGGCTTTTTTGAGTGCAAAGATCGAATTTTGGGCAGAGCCTTCACAATCCCAATATCCGCGATGTGCGATGATTTTAGTCTGTGCAGTAAGCTCAAAACTACAAAATGTAGCTAAGAGAACCAGAGAAAGATAGAATTTCATTTGTGTCCTATTTTTTGTTTTGAGAAAAAGAATAAACGATAAAGCCAATTCCCAGAATGACAAAAGGGATACTAAGTACTTGTCCCATATCCAAATTCATAAAATTGTCGAATTCTATTTCACGTTCTTTTATAAATTCGATAAAGAATCTGAATCCAAAAATCAGTGTGATAGTCAATCCAAAGAAAAATCCCTTGTTTTGCAACAATTTAGTCTGCTTATACAAGAACATATTGATAAAGAATATCGTCAGGTAAGCAATTGCCTCATATAGCTGTGCCGGATGGCGGGGAATATTATCAACGCGTTCGAAAATAAATGCCCAGGGAACATCTGTAGGCTTTCCGATGATCTCTGAGTTCATCAGGTTTCCCATACGGATGAAGAATGCGCTGATTGGAGTCACAATAGCGATGAAATCTAATGCTTTGATCAGGTTTTGCTTTGTCTTCCAGGAATAACATGTCAAAGCAATAATCAGCCCGATTGTACCTCCGTGACTTGCTAACCCTCGGTAACCCGAAAATACATATCCTCCTTCCGGATTAGTGGATATTGGGAGGATCATTTCCAGGGGATGCGCTAAGTAATAGTCGAATTCATAGAATAAGCAATGTCCCAAACGTGCTCCGACAAAAATACCTAAGAAGCAGTACCATGTTAATTTTTCCAGATGTTCGAGAGGTATTTTATTATCGGTAAAAATCATTTTAAGCAGATACACTGCAAGAATTAATCCCCCGACGAATAAAATGCCATAATACTGGAGTGTGATCCCGGCAAATTTAAATATTTGGGGATCCACATTCCAATGTATATAGGACAGAATCATTTTATTTACCGCTTAGTAATTTGTTGTATTCTTCTTGGTTTTCAATGATTTCCAATGCTCTTTTAAGAGTTTCATTTTTTTCATTGACAATTTGCAGATATTCACTCATATCCCAGAGGTCACGAGCAATCAAACCTTTGATTTGCAATCCGATCAGGGATTTTGCGATTTTAAATTCGGCTTTATCTTTATCGGTAACTCCGGTATTTTTTGCATCCGGTTCAGTTGCTTTACGATCTTCAATCATCATATTGAATACCTCTTGCAACATATCATCGGTAACTGTAAACTTAGCTTTGAAATCATTGAAAGTTTTATAATCTTTTTTATACTTTTCCCGGTTCTTATCAATCAGGCTTATTGCATAACGGTAGTTAAGACCTTTTCCATTGATTTCGCGCCAAACATTAGTGGAATATATCGTTGTGTCCAGAGGAACGAAATAGTCCGGCATGATGCCTCCACCTCCATAAACAGTACGTTTAGTGACTAAGGTGTTATACTTAAGCGAATCAGGGAAGTGTATGCTGTCGGCACTGAGCATTTCTCCGTGATTGTATCTTTCGATCAAGTCTTTGTTGTATGACTCCAGATTGCCGTTTTCGTATGGTTTTTGAATCGAACGGCCGGTTGGAGTATAGTAGCGTGCAGTCGTCAGTCGCAACATGGATCCATCTGGCAGTGGAATAGGACGTTGTACGAGTCCTTTTCCAAAAGAGCGGCGTCCAATGATAACCCCTCTGTCCCAATCCTGTATAGCTCCGGTTACAATTTCGCTGGCAGAGGCAGAATATTCATCAATTAGAATGACTAATTTACCTTTTTCAAAATCACCTTTTGCTGTAGCACGGGCATCTTCTCTGCGTTGGTGTTCGCCTTCAGTATAGACAATAGTAGAACCCTGACCCAGGAATTCATCAGCGATATCAATGGCGGCGTTGAGATATCCACCTCCATTTTGTTGCAAGTCAAAGACCAGATTTTCCATTCCCTTGGATTTTAGGGCTTTGAATGCCTTTTGAAATTCTTCGTAAGAAGTTGCTGCAAAGCGGTTTAGCCGAATATATCCTGTCGTTTTATCGATCATGTAATAGGCATCAAGACTGTAAACAGGTATTTTGTCACGGATAATTCTGAAATCCAGGAGGTCAGCAATTCCCTGACGTTTCACTTTTATGTTTACGGTCGTGCCTTTGGGGCCTTTTAGCCTTCTCATCACATCGTTGGTTTTCATTTTCACACCTGCGATGAGAGAGTCATTAACCAGCATAATACGGTCTCCGGCACGGATTCCAACTTTTTCAGAAGGTCCTCCGGGAATAACCTGGATGACATACAATGTGTCGGTCAACATGTTGAATTGAATTCCAATTCCATCAAAGTTACCTTGCAGAGGTTCATTCATCTCTTTCACTTCTTCAGGATTAAGGTAGGTTGAGTGAGGATCCAGTTTTTCCAACAATCCAACGATAGCATCTTCAACCAGTTTCGTTTCATTGACCGTGTCAACATACAAGTTCTGTATGGCATAAAGGGTCATGTTGAGCTTGCGAATATTCGGATTATCATTTCTTTGACCAAAAGAACAAGAACAGAAGAGTATTGATAGGATCAACGAATAGATTACTTTGTTCATTTTATTATAATTTTATTGATTATTTATGATAATTATGTATTTGCATTGTGGCCGGCACGAACTCATCCACATCTTTTCCGTAAGAAAGGAGTTCTCGTACAATGGAGGAGCTGATGTGTGTATGTTCGGGTTCAGTATATAATACAAATGTTTCGATACCTGAAATCTTACGATTTACATCGGCGATATTTTTTTCATATTCAAAATCGTTCACAGAACGGATTCCACGAAGAATGAAATGGGCATTTACTTTTTTTGCATAATCGACAGTAAGACTGTCGTAGCTATCAATTTTTACCCGGTTGTTTCCTTTAAAAATCAAGGAAATCATCTCCATACGGTCTTCCAAAGAAAAAAAAGTTTTTTTATTCGGATTAATTCCGATCGCGATAATGATTTCATCAACCAGATTTAATGCCCGGCTGACAAGTGATAAATGCCCGATAGTAAAGGGATCAAAAGTTCCCGGAAATATAGCTATTTTCTTCATTTTCTCATTTATTCTACATCCTCTTCCAAAACGAGATTATTGATGATAAAGTTCTGGCGTTCCATGGTATTTTTACCCATATAGAATTCCAGCATTTCTTTTACGGCATCCTGTTTCTTCATTGTAACAGGGTCCAGGCGCAGATCTTTTCCGATGAAGTTTTTGAATTCGGATGGAGAAATCTCTCCAAGACCTTTGAATCGTGTAATTTCAGGATTAGGACCTAATTTTTGAATAGCCTCCAACCGTTCTTCTTCTGAATAACAATAAACCGTTTCTTTTTTATTCCTGACCCGAAATAAAGGGGTTTGCAATATAAATACGTGGTTATTCTTAATCAGATCAGGGAAAAACTGAAGGAAGAATGTGATAATCAGTAACCGGATGTGCATTCCGTCAACGTCGGCATCGGTTGCAATAATTACTTTGTTATATCGTAGATCCTCCAGGCCGTCTTCTATATTGAGAGCTGCCTGGAGCAGGTTGAATTCTTCGTTTTCATAAACGATTCTTTTTGTTAATCCGAAAGTATTCAGTGGTTTACCGCGAAGGCTGAACACAGCCTGAAAGTTTGGATCGCGGCTTTGAGTGATGGATCCACTTGCAGAATCACCCTCTGTAATAAAAATACAGGTTTCTTCCAGATTTTCTCCTTTTGAATCGTTGTAATGCAGGCGGCAATCACGTAGTTTTTTATTATGCAGATTAGCCTTTTTTGCTCGTTCCCGGGCTAATTTAGTAACTCCTGCAATTGCTTTACGTTCTTTTTCGGATTCGAGGATCTTTTTTAGAAGGGCATCTGCCGTTTCTGTTCCTTTGTGGAGATAATTATCTAATTCTTTTTTTACAAAATCGCCGATAAATTTCGCAACAGAAGGCCCGTTAGGGCCCATTTCCTTGGATCCGAGCTTCGTTTTTGTCTGTGATTCGAAGACCGGCTCTTCCACTTTTACACTGATTGCGGCGATAATTCCACTTCGTATATCGGCATATTCGAAGTTTTTGTTGTAGTATTCTTTGATTACCCGGGTTACAGCTTCGCGAAATGTCGTCAAGTGTGTTCCCCCCTGGGTTGTATGCTGGCCGTTTACAAAAGAATAATATTCCTCTCCATATTGATTGGCATGGGTGATAACCAGTTCTATATCATCTCCTTGCAAATGGATAATAGGATATAGCGGATCGGAGGTCATATTTTCATTCAACAAGTCAACCAATCCGTTTTTGGAATAGAATTTTTTTCCATTGTAATTGATTGTCAGGCCAGAGTTCAGAAAAACGTAATTTTTGAGCAGGTTTTCGACATATTCGTCTTTGTACAGGTACTCTTTAAATAATTCTTCATCTGGGATGAAATTGACCAGAGTTCCATTAGGCTTTTCGGATTTTTCAATCGGGTTGTTTTCTGTGACGTGCGCTCTGCTATATTCCACACACTTAGTTTCTCCGTCACGAAAACTTTGTACCAGCATGTATGAAGAGAGGGCATTTACGGCTTTGATCCCGACTCCGTTTAATCCCACTGATTTTTTGAAGGCTTTTGAATCATATTTACCTCCGGTATTCATTTTGGAAGATACATCCTCCACTTTTCCCAGAGGAATCCCGCGTCCGTAGTCTCTGACGGTTACGACACCTTCTTCTATAGTAATATCAATATTTTTACCAAACCCCATCATGTATTCGTCCATGGCATTATCAAGTACCTCTTTCAGAAGCACATAAATTCCATCGTCGGCATACGATCCGTCACCAAGCTTACCGATATACATTCCCGGGCGGCGGCGTATATGCTCCCACCATTCAAGGGTTTTAATGTTATCTTCTCCGTAATGGACTTCCTGTTGTGATGATAAATTGATATTTTCTTCCATAATTAGTTCCCTAACCGTTATATTTTTTTGATGAATGCCCTGCGGGTTTTGTGATGAACAACATCGTAGTCCGCCCATTGGGATTGCATTTTGGTGTTCAATTCCAATTCCGGATTACTCTCGGCATAAACATACCCTTTTTTATTGTAAATAGGAATTAAATCATTGAACATTAATGCGTTAACTCCTTTCCCCTGATATTCTGGGGCAACACCGATGATGTATAAGTCAACTACATTGTTTTTTCCGTAAAGAGCCTTCATAAGATGGGCCCATCCGAATGGGAAAAGTTTTCCTTTGGCTTTTTTTAATGCCAATGAAAGGCTGGGAAGCGTTATTGCAATCCCAACTACGCTGTCATCCTCTTCTTTAACTACCAGAGTTACCAGATCGAGGGAAAGCATTGGAATATACATTTTAATGTAGTATTCAATTTGTTTGGGCGACAATTCCGAATATCCGTAGAGAGGTTTATAAGCTTCGTTCCAAAGTTCAAAAATCTTTTCGGCGTATGGCCAGATATCTTTTGTTTTTTTGAATTTCAGAATTTTCAATCCATGTTTCTTTAACACAATTTGAGAAATCCGGGCATACTTTTCCGGAACTTCTTTTGGCATCATGATTTTGAATTCATTCCAATCCTGATCTTTTTCGTATCCGAGTTTTGCCAGGTGATCTTTGTAGTAGGGATGGCTATATGTTGTTGCCATCGTACCAAGTTCTTCGAAACCCCAAACAAGTAAACCTTCGTGGTCGAGATCCGTGAAACCAAGAGGACCATGGATAGCATTCATTCCTTTTTCTTTTCCCCATTTTTCAACGGCATCCATCAAGGCAGCCGAAACATTTTCATCATCAATAAAGTCAATGAAACCAAAGCGGACGTTTGTTTCATTCCATTGTTTATTGGCTTTGTGATTGATTATGCCGGCGATACGGCCAACAATGGCATCTCCTTTGTATGCCAGGAAATATTTGGCTTCACAGAATTCAAAAGCCGGATTTTTTTTCTGGCTGAGAGTCATCATTTCATCCGATATCAACCCCGGTACATGGTAAGGGCAATTTTCGTATAATTTGATGTTAAATTCCACGAATTTTTTAAGCTCTTGCTCTGTCTTAGCTTCCTTAATTGTTATTGCCATCCGTTTTTAATTGAAGTTTTTCAAAACGTGCAAATATACTACAAATATTGTAAGATGACAACATGAATAACGATTGAAATCTTAAAAAATAAAAAAATGAAATTGCTGTGAGATAGAAAATAATCAGAAAATTATAAATGTGTCAACAATATCCTTGCAACGTTGTTATATTTCTAAAAAATGACCAACTTAAAATAAAATTATAAAATGAGAAAGGTTTTAGTTCTTAGTGTATTTGTTCTTTTTATTTTAGTTCCTCATCATTTGAATGCTCAGACTCAAGATAATGAACAAAAAGCAAAACTTAGCTTCAGGGATACCCTTGATAATTGTTTTGACTTGAGCGATTTTGTTATCAATAAAAAAGGATTTGTTCCGATGCCGCTTATAATAACAGAGCCTGCATTAGGCGGCTTTGGAGCTGCTTTGGTACCTGTTTTTATTCAGCCCAACAAGCCTAAAGAAGTAAATGGAAAGATGGTGCCTCTGCCTCCTAATGCTACTGCTTTGTTTGGAGGATATACGCTTAATGATTCATGGGCAGTGGGAGGTGCACGATCTGCTTCTATCCCGAAATGGGGGATTCGTTATGCGATAGGGGGAGCATACATGGATGTCAATATGGATTATTATTTCAATTTGGATAAATTGGATAAAGATGTAGGCGCTGAATTTAATATCCGGGCGATTCCTGTTTTCTTTTCTGTAACGAAAGAATTAAAAGATCCGCGTTATTCAGTTGCATTGAGATATTTGTTTATGCATAATGATCTTGAAGTGAAGACTCCAGCTGCGGTACCTTTGCAACAAAAAATAAACGATCTGATAAGCGGATATTTATCCGGAAATATTGGCAAATTAGGACTGGAATTTGCTTACGATAACAGGGACAATACCTTTACTCCAAATAAAGGAGTAAAAACTTATGTAACAGCTGATTGGAGTAATCCTGCTTTTGGAAGCGATTATCAGTATGGACAGTTTGAAGGAGCGCTTTATTATTATTTCCCATTGAGTCATAATCTGATTACCGGAACCCGTTTTGATATGCAGCAAGTAGTCGGAGATATTCCTTTCTATGTCAAGCCGTTTATAGATATGCGCGGAGTCCCGACAGCACGTTATCAAGGCAGAACCACTGCATTAGTGGAGTTAGAAGAACGTTGGGATTTTACGCGCCGGTGGAGTTTGGTTTTCTTTGGAGGAATGGGAAAGGGATTTGATGAATTTTCCAAATTTAATGATGCTGAATGGGCCTGGAGTTATGGAGGAGGTTTCCGCTACTTGATGGCAAGGAAATTGGGACTTCGTATGGGCGTTGATTTGGCAATGGGACCAGAAGGTTTTGCTTATTATCTGGTGTTCGGAACCTCTTGGTTAAGACAGTAATTTGTTTGTTTTATTAAGTATAATGTGTGTTATGTGTGTCAATTTCAACAGCAGGAGAAATCCAAGACAGCATTTCTCCTGCAGGTTGAAATGATTTAGAAAAGATTTTATATTAGAAATCTCCATTCTTTATGCTTCCATTCTTCAGCGTAATCGATGCCAATCCTGGGTGTTGTTAAATACATTTGAGGCTTTTGTCCGTCATCTTCAATCCAGATCCTTTCGGAAGGTAAATTTTCTCCATAAAAATCAGCAGAAAGTTGCAGGTGTTTTCCGACACGTCCTGGTCCGGATAGTGTTTCAACTCCTCTAATCAGCACTGCTTGAGGTTCATTTTCATTTCCGGTTACGAAATTCAGCATCCAATACATTCCGTAAATAAGATAGACATATACCTTACCTCCTTCATGGTATAGTATTTCAGTACGTTTGGTCCTGCCTTTGCAGGCATGGCAAGCTTTGTCTTCTTCTCCACGGTAAGCCTCTACTTCTGTGATTCGAAAACGCTCTTCATGCCCATCGTCGAATTTGCGGACAAGCAGTTTTCCTAACAAATCAGGAGCCACGGTCAGAACATCTTGTCTGAAAAAATCGTGTGAGAGTACTTGCATACCAGATATGACTATTCTGTGATAGGAGTTAATCGTACATTTCTGAATTGAATGTCTTTTCCTTCGCTTTGTAATCCGATATGACCGGATTTGTGCATCGATTTGGTTCCCTTGTTCTGAAGTACTCCATTGATATACACGGTAATTGAACCGTCTTTGCAAATAATTTCGGCGTTATTCCATTCTCCAACAGCCATTTCTGGAGTCGGATTGAAATTTTTGACAACAGGGAAAGCAGGACGTTCTTCTCCCGGTTTTGTTTTGAATTCAACAATATCCGAGCCTCCAAGCAATACGAAGTCGCCGGCATTACCTGCTTTTAACTGGCATTCTATCGCATTAGGCCAAACCTTATTATCATCCTGCACAAAGAGGAAGATGCCGCTGTTGCTGGCTTCTTGTGGCCATCTCCATTCTATATGGAGGCGAAAATTACTGTATTTTTCTTTTGTGTACATGTAGCCAAAAGGAGTTCCCGTAATATGAATAATTCCGTCTTTAGCTGAGAAAATACCATTATTTGGTTTATTATCTTGTAAAACGAATCCCCAATTATTAAGATCTTGTCCGTTAAAAAGATCGATGGTTTTCTGAGCATGTACAGAAAGAGAAGAAACTAAAATAAAGAAGGAAATTAAGAAAGTTTTCATGATACGGAATTTATGAATTTTGGACAAAGTTAATAGTTTCACACGGATTTCACAGGTTATACTGTATTTTTATTTCTGTAATCTGTGAAATCTGTGTGAAACTATATTTTTTTGAATATAAATAAATAATCGAAAAATCTTTTGTTTTCTGATTGTTTTCAAGATTATCCGTCATTAGCTTTTCAATTTAAAATAAAAGGCTCTAATTAGCTGAAAATATGCTTTTTTGAATGAGAGTATCCTTCTTTTATTTGTTAGATGAAACTCTTTTTTGTCTGAAATTTTAGCTATTTTTGTCTGAAAATAAACACCTTAAATTTCAGAATAACATGATTAACAAAGAATTGATTAATCCGAAGAGTATTGTGGTTGTTGGAGGTTCAAATACAACATCGAAACCGGGAGGAAATTGTGTGAGAAATTTGATCAACGGCAAGTTTGCCGGTGAATTATATGTTGTCAATCCCAAAGAAAAAGAGGTACAAGGCCTGAAAAGTTATTCCCATGTGTCCAAAATTCCTCAAACAGATTTAGCAATCATTGCTATTCCTGCCTCAGCCTGTCTTGAAACCATTACTATTTTGGCAGAAAAAAAGGGTGTTAAAGCTTTCATTATGTTTACCGCAGGTTTCGGAGAAGAAACAGAAGAAGGCGGACAACTGGAGAAAGAAATCGTAAGAGTGATTACTGATGCGGGTGCCAGCCTGATTGGTCCGAATTGTATCGGATTATTAAATCGTTATCATCATAGCTTGTTTACATTACCTATTCCGGAAATGGATCCTTTTGGAGTAGATATGATCTCCAGCTCAGGAGGAACTGCGTTGTTTATTATTGAGTCTTCGATGCGTATGGGATTGCGTTTTAATTCTGTATGGTCTATTGGAAATGGGGCGCAGGTTACAGTAGAGGATGTTCTGGAATATATGGATAAGAATTTTAATCCTGAAACTGATCCTAAAATCAAGTTGCTTTATATTGAAAGTATCAAGGACCCGGATAAATTACTCGAACATACCACTTCTCTTATCCGGAAAGGTTGTCGCATTGCGGCGATTAAATCCGGAAGTTCGGAGTCCGGAAGTCGTGCCGCATCTTCACATACAGGAGCTATGGCAAATCCGGATTTAGCTGTTGAAGCTCTTTTCCGTAAGGCCGGAATTGTGCGATGTTTTAGTCGGGAAGAATTGGCAACTGTTGCCGCTGTATTTACATTGAAAGAACTGAAAGGAAAAAATATTGCTATCGTTACTCATGCAGGAGGTCCTGCGGTTATTCTGACAGATGCTCTGGCAAAAGGGGGAATGGATATTCCAAAATTGTCAGGGACTCCTGAGGCTGAAGAATTAAAAACACATTTGTTGCCCGGGACAGCAATTAGTAATCCGATAGATATCTTGGGAACCGGTGGGCCGGAACATTTGAATATTGCAATCGAATATTGTGATAAAAAGTTCGAAAATGTCGATGGAATCGCGGTTATTTTCGGTAGTCCCGGTTTGACCAGGGTTTATGAAGCTTATGATGTCCTGGACCAAAAGATGCGGTCTTGTGGAAAACCGATCTTTCCGATTCTACCATCTGTAACTACAGCTTGGGATGAAACCGATTTTTTTGTGAAGAAAGGTCATGTTAACTTCAGCGATGAAGTCGGACTGGCTAATGCGATTACTAAAATAGTAAAAACCCCTCGTCCATTAGCAAATAATTTGGAATTGAAAGGAGTGGACATCCCTAAAATTCGTCGTATCATTGATGGAATCACAGAATCGGGTTATATTCCCCCTCATTTTGTGCAGGAATTATTTGCAGCAGCCGGTATTCCGTTTGTTCCGGAGTTGGTTTCCAATAATTGGGAAGCTGTTCGTGACTTTGCCAGCAAAGTACATTACCCTGTTGTGGCAAAATGTGTGGGCCCAGTTCATAAGTCTGATGTAGGGGGAGTCGTGCTGAATATTCGGTCTGAAGAGCATTTGTCAATCGAGTTTGACCGTTTAATGAGTATTCCTGATGCGACTTCTGTTATGGTTCAACCGATGTTGAAAGGCCGGGAATTATTTATCGGTTCGAAGTATGAAGAAAAATTCGGCCATATCGTTCTTTGCGGTTTGGGAGGTATTTTTGTCGAAATTTTCAAGGATGTTGCGTCAGGTTTAGCTCCACTGGCAACAGAAGAGGCGCTCTCTATGATCCATTCGCTGAGGGGTTACAAAGTTTTTCAGGGAGCCCGGGGACAAAAAGGGGTCGATGAACATCAGTTTGCGGAGATCATTGTTCGCTTGTCTGCATTGCTTCGTTTTGCAACGGAAATCAAAGAATTAGATATTAATCCATTGTTAGCCACAGAGAATGGAATTATTGCAGTTGATGCTCGTGTGCGAATTGAGAAAAATTAACCAAAATGTTATAAAATATTAAAAATAAATATTTATCTTTACTGCCTTGATGTCAAAATTGTTATAAGACAAACGGCAAAAAGATGAAACACATTTTATACATAATTTCGATTATTTTATTTTTTGTTTCCTGCAAAGGAAAAGAAAATTATGTAATTGAAGGGAAAATTACAGGCCTGCAGAATATGGCTTTGTATTTTGTAGTTCCAAACCCAGAAGGGGGTGTGAAAGTGGATACGGTTCAGGTTGCTCCGGATGGGAAGTTTGAGTATTCGGGAGTTGCAGGCCAAGAGGCTTCTGTTGTCTTATACATGGAGGGTGGAAATGTCTGGACTACTGTTTGGACTCAAGATGAAGCTAAAATTTCGATCTCAGGAGATATTCGTTATCCGGAATTAATTATTGCAAGGGGAGGAAAAGTGAATGATCTTTTGGCAAGTTTTAAGACGGAGAACAAGTCCTTACTTAAGGAGAGAAGGAATCTGACAGATCAGTTTTCTACAGATATAGAGAAGAGTGATAGTCTGGATGCCGGATTAAATCATTCCGATTATGAATCAAAAATATTGAATCTTGACCATCAGTTGAGAGACAAAGCCGAAAAATTTGTCAATGATCATCCTTCTTCAATTGCAAGTTTGGTTCTGATACAAGATTTTTTGATGAATGAAAATGATCCGAAACAGACACAGGATTATTTGTCAAAAATTACAGGAGAGGTTATCAAAAGCGAGTTGTATAAAAAACTTGTGGGGATGAATGATAAACTTCTGTTGACAGAGCCTGGCGCAAAGGCTCCGGATTTTAATGTTTTGAGTCTCACAGGACAAACTGTAGGGCTGAGTTCTTATGCCGGGAAATATTTTTTGCTTACATTTGCCGCTTCCTGGTGTGAGACTTGTGAGAAAGAGAATGAAGATCTTGTCATGCTTCACAAAGAGATAAGTCCCGACAAATTGGAGATACTCACGATTTCCCTGGATGCGGATACAACTGTTTGGAAGAATGTGGTAAGAGAAAAGAAATTAGCTTGGAAACAAGTTGTTGATACCAATGGATGGGGTTCAGATATGGTATCACGTTATAATATAACTGAAATCCCGACAAATATTTTGATAGATAAACAGAGTGTTATTGTCGGAAGAAATTTATCGACGGATAGTATAAAGAAAGTTATAAGTAGTAAGTTTTAAGTTATAAGTTTTTTCGTGTGTGAGCCAAACTTACAACTTACAGCTTAAATTTCCAAAATCTTAATTATAATTTTATGTTAGTAAAAGTCTATGCTGCAGCTCTGCAGGGTGTAAATGCCATTGTTATCACAATTGAAGTTAGTTGTGCAAAAGGAGTTCGTTTCTACTTGGTAGGATTGCCGGATGTGAGTATTAAAGAATCGCATGAGCGTATTACATCTGCTTTAAGTGAAAGTGGTTACAGGTTTCCCCGAAATCAGATTTTAGTGAATATGGCTCCGGCGGATATCCGGAAGGAGGGTGCTTCGTATGATCTGCCCTTGGCGATAGGAGTGCTTGCGGGAGCTGAAAAAATAAAAACGGATAAGATAGGTGATTATATGATGATGGGCGAACTGTCTTTAGATGGGGCGCTTCAGCCGATTCGAGGAGTATTACCTATTGCAATTAAGGCAAAAGAAGCTGGTTTTAAAGGAATTGTTTTACCTATGGAAAATGCTCGTGAAGCAGCTGTAGTAGAAGATTTGGATGTCTATGGAATGGAAAATATCAGGCAGGTTATTCAATTTTTTAATGATGAAAAACAATTTGAACCTGTCAGGATTAATATACGTGAAGATTTTTATGCAAATCAATCTCAGTTTGAATGGGATTTTTCTGATGTAAAAGGTCAGGAAAATGTAAAAAGAGCGATGGAAGTTGCATGTGCAGGAGGACATAATTTGATTTTGGTAGGCCCTCCGGGAGCAGGAAAATCCATGTTAGCGAAGCGAATACCCTCTATTTTACCTCCGCTAACGATAAGTGAGAGCCTTGAAACAACAAAGATTCATTCTGTGGCCGGAAAAATAATAAATAATAGCTCTTTGATAGCTATGAGGCCATTTCGTAGTCCTCATCATTCCATTTCGACAGTAGCCATGGTTGGAGGAGGTTCTTATCCACAGCCGGGAGAGATTAGTTTATCTCATAATGGAGTATTGTTTCTCGATGAATTGCCGGAATTTCCACGTTTGGTACTGGAAGTGATGCGCCAACCTTTGGAAGATCGGAAAATAACGATTTCACGAGCTAAGTTTTCGGTGGAGTATCCAGCTGGGTTTATGTTGATCGCTTCTATGAATCCTTGTCCCTGTGGTTATTTTAATCACCCGGAACGAGCTTGTGTTTGTTCTCCGGCACAGGTGCAGAAATATCTTAGTCGTGTTTCCGGGCCTTTACTTGACAGGATCGATATTCAAATAGAAATTGTTCCAGTGCCGTTTGACAAAATTTCTGACGTCCGGCCATCTGAGTCGAGCGAATTAATTCGTCAACGTGTAATAGGCGCCCGACAGATTCAGGAGCAAAGATTCTTCGATGAAAAGGGCATTTATTGTAATGCACAGATGCATACCCGTTTGCTTCATAAGCATGCTCGTCCGGATGAGGCAGGTCTGCAACGCTTGAAAATAGCAATGGAGAAATTGAATCTTTCAGCCCGGGCATACGATCGGATTTTAAGGGTTGCGCGGACAATTGCCGATCTGGAAGGGTCGGAGAATATTTTGTCGCATCATTTAGGGGAAGCAATTAATTACCGGAATCTTGACCGGGAGAATTGGGGCTGTTGAGTTAATTTTGTAGGATTCAGGATCTTTTCAGAAGTGATGCTAAAATAAGTATTAAAATTACTACAATGAAAATAAGAAATATCAACGGTTATTTATATATTTGAGAAAATATTAATTACATTAAGCCGAAACTCACTCTATACAATACAATATGAAAAATAGTGTCAAAACGGATAACAGAACATTTAAACTATGAATTGGAGAAATTTGAACTTATTCTGGGGTCTGATGTTTTAGTTTACAATGGTCCAATTATTGATGGAAATGAAAATGAATTTTTACAAATAGTTGAAGATTTAGCCACCAAAGATATAAAATTCGAGAATAGGAAAATATCAATGATATTAACGACAACAGGAGGGAGCGCCTTGGCTGTAGAGAGATATGTAAATATTTTACGACAGTTTTATGATGAGGTAAATTTTATAATCCCTGATCCAGCGTTCAGTGCGGGTACAATATTTTGTATGAGTGGCGATAATATTTATATGGATTTTTTCTCTGTTCTTGGTCCAATTTATGATTATTGATTATAGTAAATTGGATGAACTCAGAGATTCTGTAAGATCTTATTATACATTATCTGTCGATTTTGTACGAAAGAATGAGATAGTAATATTTATTCACACTAGAAAATATATATGACCATGGAAAAGATTAGTGATGATGTGCAGAAGATTGTAAATTCAAAGGAAGATTTTTATAAAATGTCAAATGATTTTGAAAATCTCGAAAAAGCAAATGAAATTTTTAATGCATTAGTAAAGAAAGGCATTATTTCTCCTAGAGGTTATAATATTATGAGTATCGAAGACAGGGTCACTTGTACTTGCGAGTTTAATACAGATAAGAGTAATATTCAAAATGTTATATAAATATCTACTGATGCTCCGGTCTTAGCAAATCATTGACGGTTTTTACCGGATTGAATGTTTCAACAGGTACTTCTACAAAGATTGTATTCCAGTCAGACATAGCTCCATTCCATAAACCTGGTAATTCCAAGGCTTTCAAATTCTTGCCGTTTTTGGATTTACTGGAAATAAATCCGGTATTTTTATCGATATATTGAGATAATTGATATTTCTCTCCATAATGGTTTTTGAGAGCACATACCAGATCAACCGGATTAAAATGGGTTCCTTTTTCAAATAATTCTTTTTTTGCAGGGTCTTTAAGGTCGATTTGTGAGCTTTCCAGAATTTGAAGAGAGATTGTTCCATCCTGATTTACAGCCAGGAATGGTCCTCCTCCAGGTTCTCCTTCATTTTTTACCATTCCACAGACCCGCAAAGGACGATTCAATTTTGATTTAATGTAAAGAACCAATTCAACATCTTCCAACATTTTGGTTTCCGGATTCTTGATGCAAAGGTCGGTCTGCAGGAAATAAAGCATTTCCATCAACTGATCGTGAGTGTATTTCCCTGATTCGATCAGATGGAGATAACTGAATATTTTTCGTTGAAGCTTGATTAATACGCCGGCAATCAGTTGCTTGTATTGTATAGTAGCTTGTTTGAAATGATCAGGAACAACATTGTCGATATTTTTAATAAATACAACATCGGCATTGAGTTCGTCGAGGTTTTGAATCAGTGCACCATGCCCTCCCGGCCGAAATATCATTTGTCCGTTTTCCCTGAAAGGCTCATTATTTTCATCTACCGCCAGAGTGTCGGTTGATGGTTTTTGTTCACTAAAACTAACATCATATTTGACCCCGAAGCGTTTTTCGTAGAAAGATTTTCTGTTTTTGACCAAATCTTCAAAAAGAGCCCGGTGTTCCGGAGATACGGTAAAATGGAGGTTTACCATTCCATTTTTATTGCTTGCATACATGGCTCCTTCTGCCAGATGCTCTTCCATAGCTGTACGCGATCCTTCCTGGTAGTAGTGGAATTCTAGTAAACCCTTTGCTAATTGGCCGTAATTAAGTCCTTTGGAATGAAGTAAATTTAATACGACAGTTTTATAATTACCTTCGGATATTAACTGTTTTATATCTTTTCCTTCATTTTTGATGCAGGTATTATTTAATGATGTAAAAAATGCAAAATGATCGATTTCATCGAAAAATTTCTTCTCAAATGAAGTTTGTGGATTGCTATAAGAAGCATCTAAAAATTCAAATAAATCCTTGAACATCCGACTGGCAGCTCCCGATGCCGGAACAAATTTTAATATTTGTCTGTTTTGTTCACGATAAGCTTCCCATTCACTCAGGTATTGAGCTTGTCTGTCTGCAGGAATGTGCATAATTCCTTTTTCAGCAGATGCGGATGCTATAATTGGAAGGTATGGGAATCCTTTTTTGAAGTGTTCCAGTTGCTCTTCGATTTGAGAAATATTAATTCCCTTTTGGTCAATGAATTTCAGATCAGATGGATTAAACATGGCTTTGAATTGTAAAATTGTTATCATTTTTGGCAAATTTATGGAAATAGTGTTTAAAAACAAAGGATTTGTTATTAATTTTACCGCAAAATAATCATGGAGACTGTTGCTTTTTCAATAGAGGAACGTAGAGAGTTGATTTCTCTGTATCGCCGGTTGTTACGTTCGGCAGGAGATTCCCTTTTTAAAGAAGATGTGGGGAATTTGCGTGGAATTATTAACCGGATAGTGGGAGCTGGAGCTTCTTTGCGGGATATGTATGGTTTTAATTTATGGTTGAGAAACATGCATACAGCCCTTATTGTGTCCGATGAAATCGGCCTAAAACGAGCATCTATACTCTCAATTTTGCTTTTCAATCTCGTGATGGATGGAAAATTGAATGCAAAAGAAGTTGAGAAAACATTTGGACCGGATGTGGCCGGTATTGTTAAAGGTTTGATAAAAACGCATGAATTGTATGTGATGAATGCGGCTATTGAAACTGAAAACTTTCGTAAGTTGCTTATTTCTTTTGCTGAGGATGTTCGGGTAATCCTGATTATGATTGCAGACAGGTTGTACCTGATGCGTCATTCTAAAAAAATTAAAAAGGAAGAACACCAGATTAAAATTGCAGCAGAGGCTTCTTATCTTTATGCTCCCCTTTCTCACAAGTTGGGTTTGTATAAGATAAAATCGGAATTGGAAGACTTATCTTTGAAAATTCAGGATAGGGAAATGTATGACTATATTGCAGGAAAGCTCAATGAAACCAAGCGTTCCAGAGATCAGTATATCGAAGAATTTATTGCTCCGGTAGAGAGACAACTCAGGGAAATGGGACTTCATTTCGATATCAAGGGACGTACAAAATCGATCCATTCCATCAGGAATAAGTTGCTAAAACAAAAAATAGAGTTTGAATCGATATACGATCTTTTTGCTATTCGTGTGGTGTTGGATACTCCTCCTGAAAAAGAAAAAGCCGAATGTTGGCAGGTTTATTCGGTAGTGACGGATATGTATCAGCCTAATCCCAAACGAATGAAGGATTGGTTGTCGATTCCCAAAAGCAATGGTTATGAGTCGTTGCATACTACTGTTTTGGGCCCGCAAGAGCGTTGGGTGGAAGTGCAGATCCGTACCAAACGAATGGATGAAGTTGCCGAACGTGGTTTGGCTGCTCATTGGAAATATAAGGGAGTCAAGGGTGAAAATGGTTTGGATGAATGGCTGGAAGGAGTACGGGAGGTACTTGAAAATAAAGATACTCCTCCTTCCGATCTGATTCATGATTTCAAACTTGATCTTTATGATGAGGAAATTTTTGCATTTACACCTAAGGGTGATTTGTTCAAACTGCCTAAAGATGCTACTGTGCTCGATTTCGCGTTTGCCATACATACTTCAATCGGCTCTAAATGTGTTTCGGGAAGGGTTAACGGAAAGAACGTTCCAATTAAGTATAAGTTGCGTAATGGTGACCAGGTGGAGATCCAGACATTGCAGAATCAGACCCCGAAGCAGGATTGGCTGAGCTTTGTGGTAACTTCAAAAGCCAGAGTGAAAATCAAACAATCGCTTAAAGAACAGGCATCTAAGCAGTCTGAATATGCAAAAGAACTGCTTCACCGGAGATTCAAAAATCGAAAAATAGAGGAAGATGAGGCCACTTTAATGCGCTTGATCAAGAAAAAAGGCTACAAAACAGTAACGGATTTCTATACAGATATTGCA
>JAVBUX010000228.1:0-8087 GCA_031554915.1 Bacteroidales bacterium
AAATAAAAATAAAAACAAACAGCTATAACAAAGACAATTAACAAATCCATTGATATTTTATCACAGCTTATGCTTTTGGCTATTTTAACACTTCCTCCAACTTACTTTTCAATTCTGTGCCTGTCAAGCCCTTAGCAACAATAACACCAGAAGGATCGATCAAGATTGTATAAGGGATACCCGGTACTGCATAATTCTTTACAGGCTCCGATTGCCAGAAATTCACATCCGACATTTGAGGCCAGGTCATATTAAGATCGTTCAATCCTTTTGTCCAGGCTTCCGCTTTCTGATCTAAAGAGTATCCTACTATTTCGAAATTTTTGTTCTTATATTTTGCATATAATTCCACCATCATTGGCATTTCTTTTCGGCAAGGGCCACACCAGGAAGCCCAAAAATCAACAAGAACATACTTCCCTTTTCCGGCATAATCAGATAGTGATACCGCTTTTCCGGAAGGATCTTTAGAAACAATATCCGTAAATTTCTGCCCGATTGCCGTTTTTTGGACTGCATCCAAACGCTCCTGATAGAAAACTCCGACTTTACTGGCTTTGAATGCTTCATTTCGTTTGCTCAAGACTACTGCCAATTGCTCAGGGTCCAGACGTCTTCCATAAACACTGAATTCTTCTACGCCTAAAGGATTATTGATGTTTTCAGAAAAGTACTTCGCATAAGCCTCTTTTTTCTCTTTGTAAATACCATCATATTCCTTTTCTAATTCTTTTGCTTTTTCTTCAGTATAAGTACTATCAGCCTGCGCCTTATTTTCCTTATTCACCACTTTATCCATTCGTTTATCAAATCCGTCCAACTCTTCCAGATATTGTTGATAAGCATCATTAATAGGAGTTCCTTTAACAGTCATGTGGTCGGAAATTGTTACTACAAGCTTTCCCGGCTCAAGCAATATTGCCCGTTTTTTCATGACTTCTCCATCTTCAGCCTGAATATAATATAGCTCCGGCACTTCCTGAACTCCTTCAAAAGAGAATTTTCCATCTTTGATTAAGGCAGAGTCACATCTTTCAATTCCTTCGTCATTATATTTAACAAGATAAACATATTTCCCTTCCATTTCGGAGGATGCCACGGTTCCTTCTATTCCATATTTTCCTTTTTGTTCACAAGAAAAGAAAACTAAGACAAGACTTACTAAAAAAATAAACTTCTTCATGATTATCAGTATTTAATGGCACAAACTTACGAAAAAAATGAGAATTGAGAATGGTTTTTCACACAAAACTTCATTCTCAATTCTCAAACAATGTTTGGCGTTAGCCAATTTTCAATTATTGCTTTTTAGTTTCCTCCCTGACCGCCTCCTTGTTGACCTCCGGAAGAACTTTCACCTGCTTTCGTATCATCATTGGATATTGTTCTACGAGCTTTCTTAACAGCTTGTTGTTTCAACTCCCCAAACTGGTACGACACTCTGAATCCAAAGGTTTGAGTTTGATAATTCGAAACAGTTTCAGAATAAAAAGTCGGGTCATTATTATTTTTGGAAGTAAACTTACGATACTTGTTAAATGGAGTTGTAGCATTCACTGAAAGGTTCAGTTTTTTATTCAGGAATGATTTATTCAAACTCAAACCATAGAAATAAAAAGTAGAACTTTCACCTTGTAGGGTTACTCCTGGTGTTCCTCCTCCTCCATAAACACTAAATCTAAAATCTTTAGGAAGAGTATATTGACCATTTCCAAAAGCAAAACCCGTAAAACCTGAATTTTCCAATCCGGAACCATTATTGGTCCGAATATCAACATATCCTCCGGAAGTATTAATATCAAATCTCAAGTTATTTATAGGAGTAAAGCCCAAATACATATTCAAACCTACTCGTTTTTGTTTTCCAATATTATCAAAAGTTGAGGTACTAACATCTCCGACTATTGTAGTAATACGTTGAATCGAGTTGTTCATAAAACTGTAATCTACACCGACATTCACATTGAATTTAGGCTTAAATACACTATAATTCAGATTGATGTTATGACCTTTTTCAACATCCAGATCCGGATTTCCATGACTAATATATTTTGGATCTGAGTTATTTACATAAGGATTTAGGTAAAAAATTCCAGGACGCTGAATTCTCATATTATATCCTAAACGGAATGAATGAACCATTTTATACCGATAAGTTATAGTCGTTGAAGGAACCCAAGAAAAATAATGTTTCTCAAAATCCATTTCTGCCTTCTTAGGGTATTCAGCCTCTATCTGAGTGTCTTCCATTCTAAGCCCTGCTTTAAATCCATAATCTTTGTAACGAAGATTATACCCCAGGTAACCGGCAAGAATATCATAACGATAGTTGAACTCATTTTCCGGAAACTGTATAGGCAACCAGCTATTCGTTTGCTGATTAAAAAGCTCCCTATCGGTATTACTTTCATTCAATCGTATTATATATTTCATACCCGCTTCCAATGTATGAATTTTGGCAAACGGACTTGTATAATCAATCTGGAAAGTATGTTCCTTGTCACTGGCATCATTGTCTAGCCGCAACCATCGATCAGGATAGTTTATTGCATTTTCGATCTTTGAATCTGACTTTGAATCATTTGGACTCACATTAAATCGGTATGAAGCTGTCAATAATTCATCTTTCTTCTTGAAAGTACGTTGATAGTCCAGATTAAAATTAGTACCGCCAAACGTCATTTCGCCATCGTTAATTTGATCGTAAGAATATGCCGGGGTTTTGTCAGCCAATAAAGATTTAACATAAAGATCTCCATGTGAGTCTCCAGTGCCACCACGCTTATTAAATGTAGCTGAAATCAAATTAGCAGTATCCAGCTCATAACTCAGTTCTGCTGAGCCATATTGGAAATTTCCGGCAAACTCATTAGTTCCATTCTGATACAAATATTTTTCTTTTCCAGCTTCGGGGTTATAGATTTCTCTATAAGAATTGTAATCTGATTGCGGATTCTTGGAATGGTTATAACTATAATTTCCTGTAAAGCCAAACTTTCCATATTTAGCCGTAACATAAGCATTACCATCATAACCCCTGGTATTCACACCAGCACCCACCGTAGCAGTATAACCTCCCATAGGCTGTTTGTTTGTTATTATATTGATAATTCCGGTTACCCCTTCCGCATCATATTTAGCTCCCGGATCGGTAATTACTTCAACACTCTTTATCATACTGGCCGGCATACTGCGAAGCACCTGTGTCGGATTACTGGAAATCATGCTTGAAGGTTTCCCATCCAAATATATTTTATAACCGGAAGAACCTTTCAACTGGATATTATCTTCACCATCAACTGTAATCATAGGCACTTTCCGCATCATATCCAGTACAGTACTGGTTTTTGAATCCGGGTCTTCCTGCATATTATAAGTAATCTTATCCAGATCAACAGCAACCAATGGCTTTATAGCCGTTACAACAACCTCTCCTAAATTTTCGCTATCAGACAGTGGTAATTTAGCAAAATCGACTGTTTTATCCGTTCCTGTCACTTCAAACGGCTTCACTAACGGAGTTTTTCCAACTGTATTCACAAGCAAATCAAATTTACCCGTAGTGTTTAGTATGATGTTAAATTTACCATCAATATCTGTTGACAAAAGTTTAACCACTTTTGCCTGATTACCGGACTCTGTAATTTTCAGAGTTACATAAGGCATTGACTCCTGGCTTATAGAATCCACAACCTGCCCCTTGAGAGTAACACTAACACGAGGAGCCGTTGCCGGTTTACCTGCTACTACGGGTGCTGTCTGCGAATACAATGGGAAAGCCACTGATAGTGCAAAAATAGAAATTGATAAAATGAGAATTCTTTTCATATAATCTTCTTTATTTAATATGTTCGATGTTAGGGGCATTTTCGTCTAAAAACATGGACAAAGATAAATTCTTTCTACATATATTTATGAACATTTTATTTTTTTATGTTTTTATAAACTGATTTTAATATATTTTATTATAATTATCTCAACATTTGACTATCTGATTATTAGATCAATGACATTTCAATCAAATATCAGTGTATTACTATTCTAATACAGTACAAAGATAAGCAGTTTTTTTTAGATTCAAAATATTTGGATAAAAAAAAGAGGCCGAATTAAGACCTCTTCACTTTCAAACTTAAACTAGTACTTATTTTTGATTTTTATTGCGCTGATTCATTTCAATCAGATAAGCCGTAAGCAAACCAATTCCTCCAAAAACAGCAATGCATGAAAAATAAATAGCTTCTTTGAATCCATTCAGATTATTACGAACAGCCCAATCATCATGAACTTGAGTCAACAAATCTCCAATCATTGTATATTGAATAAAAAATGCAACAATCGCACCTAAACCGACTCCAATCATTAGCAAAGAAATTTTCAATGGCCAGGACGAATTCGAGATTTCCATTTTTTTCAAAAAAGGAAGACTTAAATTCAAATCTACAGGATTAGCTCTTTCTGCAAATTTTTCAATAATCAACATTCTTTCTTTACGCCTTGCATATAATTCAAACAAACGATAAATACCTAAAGTAATAATAGCTACGACACAAATAATTGCCAATTCTTCCATGATTCATTTTATTAATTGTTAAACATTTTTATTTTGTATTTGCTCTTTTGACTCAAGAGATAGAAAAAGGTTACAACTAAATTGAAATTTCATTACTTTTGTAACTTATCGTTCAAACTTGCGTCTAACAAGCAACGAACGATCTAAAAATGAATAAATCGAATGATTTGTATTGGATACAATGTATAAAAGCCGGGGACTACTCTGCCTTTTCGCATATCGTATCTGCTTATCAAAAGATGGTCTTTAATGTCATACTCAGGATTGTCAATCACAGGGAAGATGCTGAAGATATAACGCAGGAGGTCTTTGTAAAAGTTTTCAAATCGTTAGACAATTTTAAAGAAGAATCGGAGTTTTCAACCTGGTTATACCGGATTGCATACAATACGACATTATCCGAACTTCGAAAAAAAAAAATGTCTATTTCTGCTTTTGAAGACCACCTATCGAATATAGAAGATGAAAATATTCATGAAGAAATAGATGATATTTCAACGGAAGAAAGAATTCAGTACCTGGAACAGGCTATAAAAATGCTGAATAGTGAAGATGCTCTTATTATCTCCATGTTTTATATGAATGAGCAATCTATTGAACAAATCAGTATTATTACCGGTCTGACAATAACAAACATTAAGGTGAAATTACACCGGATACGAAAAAAATTAGCAGTTGAAATCAATAAATTAATCGAAAAATGAACACGCCCGAAACCAACGATAAACTAAAAAACATATTTCATGAAATCAAGATAGAAGATACTTCTGCTGATTTTATGAAAAATTTGATGTTGCGTGTCGAAAAAGAAGTCGTCGTACAGAAAAAAAGGAAACTCTTAATCAACTATCTCCTTATATCATTGGGTGTTGTATCTATTTTTCTTATTCCCACACTTATCATAAACATCCTTGATATTAAAACCATTAGCGTGAATTTTCCGAATATATTTCAAAGTATTCAAACTATTTTTGAAAATTTCAATATTGATCCAAAAATTGCCGGATTAGGACTAATCATTTTACTATTATTATTAGGAGACTCTATTCTCAGAAAATTTGCATTACATAAAAAAGGATTAATCTAAACGTCCTCTTTCAATTTTTTATGTAAATTTGTTCCCAATTTTCAAATACTCGTTTAAAATAACCTTGCGTTGCAAAATAAATGAACAAAATTGTAAAAAAAGAAATCCTTTCTGAAAACGTAGTAAAATTCGAGGTAGAAGCGCCTTTGATTGCCCGTGCAAGGAAAGCAGGCCACTTTGTAATTGTCAAGGTGGGAAAATATGGAGAACGAATACCTCTTACTATTGCAGGTGCAAATTTAGACAGAGGCACCATTACTTTAGTGATTCAACGTATCGGACAATCATCAAAAAAGATTTGTGCCCTCAATGAAGGGGAGTATATCACTGACCTTGTCGGACCATTAGGACAGGCTACACATATTGAAAATTTCGGCACTGTGGTTTGCGCATGCGGAGGAGTAGGTACCGCTCCTATGTTACCCATTGTAGAGGCTATGAAAAAAGCCGGCAATAGAGTCATCACTGTTCAGGCAGCTCGTACAAAGGATTTGATTATCCTGGAAAAAGAGATGCAGGAATTTTCAGATGAAGTCGTAATTATGACTGATGATGGTTCGTACGGAAAGAAAGGCCTGGTCACAAATGGCGTTGAAGATGTGATAAACCGTGAAAAAGTTGACTTATGTGTTACAATCGGTCCGGCTATCATGATGAAATTCGTATCTCTGTTGACCAAAAAATACAATGTTCCAACTGTTGCTTCTTTAAATACAATTATGGTGGACGGCACCGGAATGTGTGGAGCGTGTCGTGTTACTATTGGAGGAAAAACAAAATTTGTTTGCGTTGACGGACCTGAATTTGATGCTCATCAGGTTGATTTCGACGAAATGATGATGCGTTTGAATGCCTACAAGGGGATCGAATAAAAAATGAAATGAAAAATGGCTACAACTGAACAAATAAAAGCACTAAGAAGCGAATCCTGGCGTGATGAATTACGTCAGAAAATGAAAAATAAAGAGCGGACGGATATTCCTCGCGTACACATGCCTGAACTGAATCCGGAATACAGAAGTCATAATTACGAAGAAGTAAACCAGGGATTAAATGCCGAACAGGCAATGACAGAAGCCCAACGTTGTTTGGACTGTCCGGTGCCTACCTGTATAACCGGTTGCCCAGTCGAAATCAATATTCCTACTTTTATTAAAAATATTGAGCGTGGAGAATTTCTTGAAGCCGCCAAAACATTGAAAGAAACATCTGCATTACCAGCCGTCTGCGGACGGGTTTGCCCACAGGAAAAACAATGCGAAAGCAAATGTATCCATCTGAAAATGGGAAAAGAGCCTGTTGCCATCGGACATTTGGAACGCTTTGCAGCTGATTATGAAAGAAATAGCGGAAAAATCTCCGTACCTGAAGTTGCTGCGCCTAATGGTATAAAAATAGCAGTAGTAGGATCCGGCCCAGCAGGATTATCCTTCGCCGGAGATATGGCTAAATTCGGATATGATGTAACTGTTTATGAGGCTCTACATGAAATCGGAGGTGTATTAAAATATGGTATTCCAGAATTCCGCCTACCCAACGAGATTGTTGATGTTGAGATTGATATCCTTGAAAAAATGGGAGTCAAATTTATCTCCAATTGTATTGTTGGAAAAACAATCAGCTACGACGACTTACATGAATACGGATACAAAGGTATTTTTATTGCCAGTGGAGCAGGTTTGCCTAACTTTATGGATATCCCGGGAGAAAACCTTGCCGGAGTACTTTCTTCAAATGAATACCTGACACGGGTCAATTTGATGGCAGCAGCGAAAGAAGAGTCCGACACTCCTGTTCTTCACGGGAAAAAAGTAGCAGTCATCGGAGGAGGAAACACCGCAATGGATTCCGTACGTACAGCCCGCCGTCTAGGTGCTGAAAAAGCTATGATCGTTTACAGACGTTCAGAAGAAGAGATGCCGGCCCGTATTGAAGAAGTAAAACACGCCAAAGAAGAAGGCATTATTTTCCTTAATCTGCATAATCCGATCGAGTACCTGGGAGATGAAAAAGGTCGAGTTACTCAAATGAAACTACAGAAAATGGAACTGGGAGAACCGGATGCTTCCGGAAGACGCAAACCTGTTGAAATAGAAGGTGCTATTGAACTTATCGATGTGGATATGGTCGTGGTAAGCATCGGAGTATCGCCGAATCCACTCATTCCAAGCGCCTTTAGAGGATTAGATATCAGCCGTTGGGGTACAATCATCGTCGATCAGGACACGATGCAATCTGCTTTACCTGACGTTTATGCAGGAGGAGACATTGTCCGTGGAGGTGCAACTGTTATCCTTGCAATGGGCGATGGACGGAAAGCTGCTGCAGCCATGCATGAAGCGATGGAAAAGAATTGAGAATTGAGAACTGAGAATTGAGAATGATTTTTTCGTACATAAGCCCATTCTCAATTCTCAGTTCTCAATT
>JAVBUX010000093.1:0-14391 GCA_031554915.1 Bacteroidales bacterium
TCTGGAGGCCCGCAAATGGTTTGAAGAAGCCCGTTTCGGTATGTTCGTTCATTTCGGCGTATCTTCAATGCTTGGAAACGGAGAATGGGTCATGAACAACCGTAATATTAAAGTCAACGATTATCAACGATTAAGCAAAGCTTTTTATCCGAAAGATTTTGACGCTGCTCAATGGGTTGCTATTGCAAAAAACGCAGGAATGAAATACATTACCCTGACTTCCCGCCACCATGACAGCTTTAGTAACTGGGACACCAAACAATCGGATTGGAAAATTACGAAAACCCCTTACGGTAAAGACCTAATCAAGCAATTATCTGCAGAATGTCAGAAACAAGGAATAAAACTGTTTTTATATTACTCTACCCTTGACTGGACGCGTGATGATTATCAATGGAAAACCGGACGTACAGGTCAGGGGACCGGTCGTGCGGGAAAAGGCAACTGGGATGCCTACATCAACTTCATGAAAGCCCAATTAACGGAATTATTGACTGAATACGGCCCAATCGGAGGTATCTGGTTTGACGGACATTGGGATCAGACTTCTCATGAGAACAGGACCGACCAATCTACCAATGTCGATTGGCATTACAATGAGATCTACAGCCTCATCCATAAACTACAACCATCGTGTCTAATTGCAAATAATCACCACCTTCCTCCTTTTCCTGGAGAAGATTATCAGATATTTGAGCGCGATCTTCCAGGAGAAAACAAAGCAGGATTAAGCGGCCAAACGGTATCCCAAAAATTACCATTGGAAACTTGCGAAACAATGAATGGATCATGGGGATATAGTATTACCGACGATAAATATAAGACTGATAAAGAATTAATAGACTATCTGGTTCGCGCGGCAGGTTACGGAGCTAATTTATTGTTGAATGTAGGCCCAATGCCAAATGGAGAAATCCAACCGGAATTTGTAAAAAGTCTGGCAGAAATGGGGAAATGGACCTCCAAATATGGATATTCGATCTACGATACAAAAGCTGGATTTATCAAACCTCAAAGCTGGGGATGCATAACTCAAAATGACAATAAATACTATATTCATATCCTGAAAAATGAAAATCAATCTTTGAGTTTAGATTTTCCTGTGGCAATAAAATCTGCAGTTTGGGTTGATAATAATTCAAAAGTAAACTGGAAACAAGATACAAATAATAAGGCCACCTTTGTATTAGATGGCCCTATGAATGCATTAGATGCTATTATAGAAGTAACAGCAAAATAATTTTATTTATCAAACTTCAATGAAATAAAAAATCTTCCGGGAGCATTCTCCATATAATCGTTGATGTAGAATCCCACCGGATAGATATTGTCTGATTCTTTTTTCATCGCGTCTTTATATGCCTGAACCGCATCCATTTTGCCTTTCTTCATCTGTACCCGGTTATTATTATCGAAATAAACATAATAAATATCGGCAGCATCGATGAGGCCGGTTTCGGCTGTAGTCAACGATTTATCCTCAATAACTTTGTTTATTGCCAACTTTAGATCGCGAGAATCCGTATTTGATTCCGTGATTAACAACCCTATACGACCATAGACCATCGTACTAACGTATGATACACCTTTGGTTTTGTCAGCCTGACTCAATTCTTCTTTAATAAGTTTATCTTTAGGGTTATCGATATCGAGCGTAAAAAACGTCTTTTTGAAAGAATATATCATTCCGTATTTTTTAGTCATCTCTTTCTCTTTATGAGAAAATCCCGATACCAATTCATCCAGTTTCACCCCGAGGTTAAGAACTCCAACAATATGTAGAAACCTATGATTATAGAACTCCATTTCATAGCCGTTTTTTAGAGATCCGGAGGACGGATTTTTCGCTATAATCTCCCTCGCAAACGCATCTTGTCCGGTCAATGAAGGAGTTGTCAACGTTTTTGCTACGTCGCCGCCAATGTTAGCCGATGTTGAAATCGTTATCGGATTGAAAGTATATCCGGTGAATACTGGAATGTTCATTCCTAATTCATTCTCATTTTTAGGGCAAATCAGATTACCCAGGTATATATGATCCCTGATACCCGGGTTTACAAACAAAGCACTTGTCTCCAATTCCACATAATCCATGGTGGAAGGAAACTTTATTTGCTTGTAAGGAAAGATCGACAACAAAGGACTTTGGTTAATATCCTTACGACCACTCTGGGTAACACTTAGTTTCTTATCGACTTTTCCTCCGGTAAAAACAAGATTAATATGCCTTCCGGACGGATTTCGGTTTTCCAATACTTTAATAGTTATTTCAGCCGATTTATCCCCTTCGGACGGAGTAACTGAAACCCAATCGGGCAAGTCGGCCACTTTCCATTTGGTATTGGAGGTCAACTGCACTTTTTCATCATCTCCGAAAACACTCATTGACAGTTCATTCTCACTGAGCTTAACAAACGGATCAAGATCCTTTAAACCCAACTGTTCCACTATAAAGGTTTTACGTGCATCTCCACACACAAAAAGAAGGGAAGCATTTCTTCGCTCAAACTCAGGGTTCTCAGATACCGAAAGATAAATCTGAGAATCGGGACCATCATGAAGACCAGGATTAGTTACAATCCAGACGGGAAGGTTCTGCAACTCCCATACCCCGCTGGATTCAATGGAAATAACTTCTCCCCCTCCTTTTGCATCTATTGTAAGGGAAGTCTTATCTAACCTGATAAAGTCGTCATCATGTTCATCGTCGCACGAACCTAACCAAATAGTAACGAAAATAAGTAAAGAATAGTAAAGTAAGTTTTTGAAAGTCATAAGTTTTAACGTTAAATTATTTTATTCCTAAATATCACAGAGTTTACAAATTTACCGATAATATGTTTGACTTTACAATTCGACTCTATTCTATTTTATTTTTTTTATTCTATTTTATTTTTTTTAAGTTAAAAACAACCAACCCATTCTAGTTAAACCACCGTCAACAATAACTTATCTCGTTTTCGGAGTATCCTTTATTTTCTTGATAATAGCAGACAACTCCGCTACCTTCTTTGGATTTTGAACGGCGACATTATTTTTTTCACCAATATCCTTAGACAGATCGTATAATTGAGGTTCCGGATTAATTCCGGTTTCCGTATTGGTCCATGGCCAATAAGAATCACCTTTTGCCGGTTCTACATATTTCCAGTTACCTTTAATTACAGATAAGGTTCCGGATTGTTCCATGACATATTTACGTCCGTTTTTATCTTTTCCTGTCCAGGATTTCAGCTGATTTTGACTGTCCGGAGCCGCATTTTCAGGCAAGTTTTGTCCGGTCAGAGCTGCAAATGTTGCATACATGTCCACTTGAGAAACAAGAGCCTTAGAGACTCCCTTTTTGATTTTTGCAGGCCAATGAACGATAAACGGTACGCGCGTTCCTGCATCAAATGCACTGTATTTTCCTCCGCGAAGAGGTCCCCAAGGTTTGTGATCTCCCAATAATTCGACAGCCTGATCTTTGTAACCATCATCCACCACAGGGCCATTGTCGCTGGTCAGAATGATTATTGTATTTTCCAAGAGCCCATTTTTTTCCAAGGCCGCAATAACCTGTCCTACCGACCAGTCGAATTCAACGATAGCATCACCTCTATTTCCCATACCGGTCTGACCTCTAAAACGAGGATGCGGAACACGTGGTACGTGAATATCATTGGTTCCGAAATAAAGGAAAAACAGATTTTCCTTATTTTTTTCAATAAAAGCAACTGCCTTGGACGTAATACTGTCAGCAATATTTTCATCTTTCCATAAAGCAGCTTTTCCACCTTTCATATAACCAATACGACTGATTCCATTGACAATAGCCATATCGTGTCCATGACTAGGCGACATCACCGTCAACATTTCCGGATGATCTTTTCCAAGAGGCTCTCCCGGAAACGGTTGTTTATAGCTGACTTCCACCGGATCATTGGGGTTCAGGTTTACAATACGTTGATTTTCCAGGTAAACACATGGGACACGATCACCGGTTGCCGCCATGATATATGAATAATCAAAACCCAATTCTTTCGGTCCGGGAGTCAAAAGTCCATTCCAATCCTGACTTTTTTCATCTCCGATACCTAAATGCCATTTTCCAACCACTCCGGTAGTATAACCGGCTTGCTGCATCATACGAGGCAAGGTTTCCTGCTCCGGTTTAATAATGGTAAATGCATTTCCAGCCGCAACTCCGGTATCTTTCCTACGAAAAGCATATTGTCCTGTCAGCAGAGAATAACGCGAAGGAGTACTGGTTGCAGCCACAGCATGAGCATTTGTAAAACGCACTCCATTAGAAGCTAGTCGATCTACATTAGGAGTTTTTACTCTATGAGCCCCATAAGCGGCTAAATCTCCGTAGCCAATATCATCAGCCAGGATAACAACTACATTCGGTTGATTTGATTTTCCATCAGCCGCATGTACCGCAAGGTTACTGCAGACTGCTGTCCCCAAAAGCGGGAAGTAAATCATCTTTTTCATTCTATATAATTTATAGGTTAAAATTTAATATTAACTGATTCTCCAATTTTGAGAGGAATATCGACTATCCCACCTGCAATCACTAGATTGATCATTTTTCCAGCCTTTCTAAATTCGGGACTGGTTCCTTCAGGAATTCTTAATTTAAAAGTATTATCAACAGTAGCTTTCAGCACCGTTGATTTTAATTTTCCGGCAGTCCATTCAGCACTGATTTCCGCGCCTCCCCTCACCCTCATGCCATCAAAAGAACCGTCAGGCATGACATCAGGTAGAGCCGGAAGTAATTCGAGAACTCCGGAATGACTTTGTAAAAACATCTCTGCAATACCTGCACATCCTCCGAAATTGCCATCGATCTGGAAAGGGGCATGAGCACAAAACAAATTTGGAAATGTTCCTGAACTGTTATTAACAACAGGCGTTAATAAATTGCGTAATAACAAGTAAGCATGATTTCCATCGCCTAATCTTGCCCAGAAATTAATTTTCCAGGCACGGGACCAGCCGGTACCGCCATCACCTCTGATTTCCAATGTTTTACGTGCAGCCTCTGTTAAATCGGGAGTACCTCGTAATGTAATTTGATTGCCCGGGTGAAGGCCATAAAGATGCGATACATGCCTGTGTTGAGGTTCAACTTCTTCATATTCTTCGAGCCATTCCATCAGGCGTCCATCGCTACCAATACGGTTTGGAGGTAATTTTATAATCGTTTCCTGCAATTTTTTTCTTAAAATATCGTCAACATCTAAAATTTCACTTGCTGTAATCACATTTTGAAAGATTTCTCTGACCAACTGGTTATCCATAGTCGATCCCATACAGATATTAACAGCTTTTTTTGTTCCCGGCATATAAAACGCATTTTCAGGGGAAGTTGTCGGAGCGGTTACTAACCATCCATGTTTGGGTTCCGGGACTAATATATCCAGAAAAAACTCTGCAGATCCTTTCAGAACGGGGTAAATACGGCTCAGGTATTCCTTGTCGCGACTATAGTCATAATGTTCCCACAAATGAGCGCACAACCATGTTCCTCCGGTATTTGTAGCCCCCCATGAAGGATGTTCACCCGGAGCTGTAAAATTCCATACATTAGTCATCATGTGCGCAACCCAGCCATTTTGCGCATTATAAAACGCTTTTGCAGTTGCTTGTCCTGGCTCAACCAATCCTTCGGTCAACTGTATCAAAGGTTGATGAAGCTCTGCCAGGTTGGTAATCTCAGCTGGCCAGTGGTTCATTTGTACATTGATATTCAGATGATAATCACCATTCCAAGGGGTATTGATCGTATTAGCCCAAAGTCCTTGTAAATTTGGGGGCAAAAGTCCCGGGCGAGTACTGGAAATCAGGAGATAACGGCCATACTGAAAATATAATTCAACTAAGCCATTGTCAACCGGATCTTTAGTAAAAGCGACTAAACGCCTGTCGGTAGGGATCGTATCTTTGTCAGAATTATGTTTTAAATTCAAGTGCATCCGGTCAAAGTAAGCTTTGTATTCATCTTGATGCCTTGACTTAATATCTTTATAATCAGAAGCCATTGCTTTTTGGAGTAATTCCTGACACTTCTTCTCAAAATCAGGATCTTTATAACTGGTAGTAGCAGATATAAAAATAAAGGCTTCTCCTGCATTTGTTACATTGATCACACTATCTTGTGCCGTAATATTTCCTTGTCCCGCCAATTTTACCTGCACACGTGCATTATATTGCATTCCCCTGCCATCAGTTCCGTTATTCAGCTGACCTTTCATTAACAACTGATTCTTTTCAACAGACGTCTTATACTCCTGAGGCCTTTCTATTCCCAGTTTGAAGTTCAACGCTCCTTTTTTAGATGCATGCAGATGAATGACAAGGATATCATACCCAGAAGAAGCAATATATTCACGGGTATAAGTAACTCCATTCGAGACAAAAGAAGTAACAGCCATTGCTTCATCCAATGACAACCAACGTTTATATTTTTCAGGCTTAACCGTTTTAGACGAATACTGATAATCAATGTGAAGATTTCCCAACACCTCAAAACTTCCATACGGCACATTTGCTCCATGCCCTCTGCCTGATCCGGCGCCTTTACAAACAAACGTTTTATAGACAAGTTCCTGAGCAAGGTCATTTTTGCCTTCAAACAGTAATTGCCGGATCTCCGGAAGGTATTTTGCAGCTTCAGGATTATCCGCATTCTGAATACCTCCTGACCACAATGTAATATCGTTCAAGACCAGAGTTTCCTTTTCAACACCTCCATCCGGCATCATTCCAAGCCGGCCATTACCCAAAGGGAGGGTTTCTTCCCATTGTTTGGCAGGAGAATCAAACCATAGTTTTAAATCGGAAGCGGAACAATTTGCAGTAAAACCAATCAGAATAGCGAATACTGTAGATATCTGTTTTTTCATGGCAATTATGTTTATCAGGACAAAGATAGTTATAAACCCGAAGAAAAAACCCTGCCGGCCAGGTTTTTAGCCAGGAACAGGCAGGGATTCTCTATTTTGAGTAAAAAGAATAATTAATTGTCCCTCAAATTCGGATTTATATTTTGTTGTGCCAATGGGATAGGCCATGTATAATCCTGAGGATTACGGAATGCTTTTGAAGTAACATACCAACGTTTATACGGATCGGCAGCAACCCCCGATTTTTTACGAATTTTACTATCATCTGTATTAGGAAATGGAGAACCGTAAAAATCTCCATTCAAAGCGATATGAGCGGTTTTCCAACGGAATAGATCCCAAAGGCGAATTCCTTCCATAGCCAACTCCACGCGACGTTCCCGGCGTAAAATTTCACGTAACTTAGCAGGGTCTTTCTCTGTCACAGCCGGCATTTTCACATCCGTACGATTACGAACAGCGTTGATCGTTTCATCTAATAATGCTTGATCAATTGTTGCGCCACTTTCCAATTTAGATTCCAGATAGCTCAATAACACTTCTGCATAACGGATAATAGGCATATCGATCCCTGAAATTGAAAGATCCGCTACTGATTGGAATTCACTGGTTATTTTAGCAGGAATAAATCCAGTACGAGTTGTTTGTCCTCCGGCATTAATCCGATCCAATGCAGGAGCATCAGGATTTGATTTATACACTTGACCTTTGAAAGTGCATCCATCATACATAAGCGTATGTTTCAATCGAGGGTCTCTATTCTTTGCCAAATCTGTTTTATCGTATAACGGATTAGTATATGAAAATGGGGTTCCATCAGTAAATTCATAAGCTTCGAACAAACTTCCTAACGGATTATTGAGGCACCATCCGGACAACATATTCGGACCAAAATGCTGTTGCATCGAGTTATTAGCCAAAGTCTCAAGATGTTGAGCTGCAAAAATAATCTCTTTACTACTTTCATTTGTTCCATTAAACAAGCTACGATATACTGGATCAATAATATTATCTTTGTAATCTATGATAGTTTTATATGTACTGGCAGCGTCATTCCATTTTCCTTCGGCCATTTGTATTCTTCCAAGAAATGCTAAAGCAGCCTGTTTGGTAGCCCTGCCTCTCTCTTTTGCAGGCAAATCTTTTTGTTGAGGCAGATACTTAATGGCATCCGTCAATTCATCAATTACAAATCTCACCAAATCCGCTTTTGATGCCTTTGTAACATTATTTGCCTCTTCTATCGTCATTGTTTTTGTTACCAAAGGAACCGAACCATAAAATTGAGACATATAGAAATACTGACAGGCCCTGATAAATTGGGCTTCGGCCTTCATTCGATTCATTTTTTCCTCACTCATAGATACTTTTCCCACATTTTCAAGAAAATCACAACAACGGGCTATTCGTTTATAGCTATATTCCCAATAATAACCAATGAACGCATTCGTATTGGTCAGAGTACCATTTGTAAGTATCAAAAATGCAGCATCACGACGATCGTATGTATTATCAGTACACATTTCCAATCCATATAATCCATGATATGACCACCAATCGTAGGGTTGATACTCAACACCGAATGAAATATTTCCTTTATAAACACCAGTTAATGCTAATGTCGCATTGTTTTCATTCGACCAGAAAGCGCCTCCAGCAAATTCAGCTAAAGGATCTTTGTCCAAATAATCTGCACAATTAGAAAAGAAAGGAATTACAAGGAACAATGCCCATATTTTATATTTTGCTATTAATTTCATAATCTGTTTTTTTAGGATTTTAGAATGATAAGTTAACACTGAACGTATAATTAGCCAAAATAGGATAATAATTAGCTCCACCGATAGTTTCTGGGTCCCATCCTGTAGGATAATTATCAAAAGTATAAAGATTTTCAGCCGATAGTGCTAATCTCATGCCTTTCAGTCTGAGCGTATTCAGGGCCTTCTGAGGTAGAGTATATCCTAATTGGATATTTTTGATTCTCAAATATGAACCATCAAGAATCCAATAATCGGAAGCATTATTCTGGTAAGCGTTTTTAGAACTTGACATAGGACTTTCCAAACGAGGATATTTAGCATCACGACTTGGATTTTCTGTTGTCCAACGGGCATCTCTCTGCCATGTTTGTATTGTACTTATACTATAAAATGCATATCCCGCATAAGTATCCAAACGTCCCTCCACACCAGTAATTCCCTGCAACAGAATACTCAAATCAAAGTTTTTGTATTCTCCATTCAAAGTCACACCAAAGGTATATTTTGGGATGTTACTTCCCAGGAAAACATAATCCTTAGTATCAACAATACCATCCTGAGAAACATCCACATAGCGAACATCTCCCGGTTTAGGATTCGGATTTACTTTGCTCTGATTATGAACTTTTGTCCATTCAGTCACATCATTTTGATCGATATACAATCCATCTGTTTTATAACCGAAATACATTCCCATCGGATAACCAATAAAACGGGCTCCATCTCCGGTCCATCCATTAAGTTGTTCTACGTTACCAACTCCCAGGCTTAAGACTTTGTTATTCGTAATTGTAAAATTACCAGCCACTCCATACTTGAAATCTCCTATTGAATTTTTATAATCCAAAGTAAACTCCCATCCTCTGTTTTGCAGCTCTCCTGAATTCTGAACTCCTACTGCAAAACCCAGAACATTTGAAATACTGCTACCCGGACTTGTAAGAATATCATAAGTATATTTGTCAAAGTAAGAAACCGATCCGGAAAGTTTACGGTCAAATACACTGAATTCCAGGCCTAAATCTTTTGTTTCAGTTGATTCCCAATGAATATTCGGATCTTTCAACGTTGTATTTGCCAAACCAGTAAAAATAGTATTATTAAAAGGATAATTATAACCCGAAGAATATACATTCTGATAAGGATAATTACCTATTTCCTGATTACCCAACACACCATAACTACCTTTGATTTTCAATTCATTCAACCATGAAAAATTATCTTTGATAAAAGACTCTTCAGCAATACGCCAACCGACAGCTACAGAAGGGAAAAATCCATATTTTTTAGATTCTGGGAATCTGGAAGAACCATCATAGCGAGCAGAAAACTCAGCCAAATACTTGGCAGCATAATTATAATGCAATCGACCAAAATAAGAATCTAACGCATTTGCATTCGCTGTTCCGCTATTAGTTTGGCCCTCTGCATCTCCTAAGTTTAAGTATGGATAATCGTTACTGGGGAAATTCTTACGTCCGGCACCAAATCCTCTGTATGTGTTTTCTTCATAAGAATGTCCTAATAAAATCTTCATATCATGTTTACCAATGGCTTTTGAATACTCCAACAGCTCCTGTAATGTCTTATAGTCATAATGTCCATAGCCTTCATTCAATGAAGACGGAGACAAGAATACATTATTTGCCAATTCCTGGGTGGCCCGGAAACGTTTGTCTGAAACATCATCCTGGTTATATCCGGCAATAAGTGATGCTTTCAGTCCTGGAATAATTGTCCAATCCAATTGTGTACTTACATCCAGTCTTGTATTTACATAATCATAATATGAGTCACTTGCGACAAAAGAAAAAGGAGTTCCCTTATTTTCCAAACCAGTGCCCCATTGTCCATTACTTAACTTATATGGGATGGTTGCCGGTATCCGTACCACATTACTGATTGTATTCTCCAAGTCAGTGTAATCCAATGTTGCAGGCGTACTTGGCTGATGATCATTCACTATACGTCCGGATAAGCGAGTCGTCAATTTAAGAGACGAAGAAATATTATTAACCATATTTGCTCTGATTGAATAGCGATCATAGTAGTTTTTATCGACAATACCATCCTGATACATATAATTCAAAGAAACGGCAAATTGAGTTACTTTCCCAGCACTGGACAAAGCTAAGTTATGGCCTGTTTGCATGGAATTTTTGAAGAAGTTATTAATATAATCGGCATTTGGGTACTTATCCGGATCGTTTCCATCCTTAAATTTTTGGATATCTTCTGCTGAAAAAGATCCCGGAATCGCTTCATTCATTAATTCTGCATGTTCCCAACTCGATACCATCTTGGGTAATTGAGTTGGAGTTTGCATACTGACATATCCATTGTAATTGACAGTCAGACGTTCATCTTTTCCCATCTTGGTTGTAACAAGAATTACTCCATTAGCGGCGCGAGCACCATAAATAGCTGCAGAAGCCGCATCTTTCAAAAAAGTAATACTTTCGATATCATTCGGACTGGTTTGGGATAAACTACCTGGCATTCCGTCAACCAGCACCATTGGAGAAGAAGAAGCTCCATAAGAACCAACTCCCCGTATTTGAATAGCAGTACCATCATTACCGGGTCTTCCCGAGCGTTGAATTGATGATATTCCGGACACTTTACCTGTTACCGCCTGACTGGCCATACTCACGGCCCGAGAATTAATTTCCGCAGCATTGATAGTTCCCACCGAACTGATCATCCGGCTTTTAGTCTGAGCTCCATAGCCGATGACAACAACTTCATCTATTGTTTGAGTATCTTCAGTCATTATTATTTTTATGTCGTTTTGTACTCCGGAAACAGCAAGAGACGTTTTCGTATATCCAAGATAAGAAAAGTCCAATGTTTGGCCGGATTCTACCTGAATGGAAAAACGACCATCCATATCGGTAGTCATACCCTTGGATGTTCCTCTTATAACAACACTAACCCCAACCAGAGGCTCCCCATTATTATCGACAACAATCCCTGTAACAGTATTTTGGGTTGATACCCTTGCCGGACTTTGCATTTTTTTAGTCGTAACATTCTCTGTTATTACTACTTGTCTATCATTAATCCGATACAACAAATTATTTGACGGCAAGGCTTTCTCAAGAACCTGATCTAAAGTTTCATTCTTAGCTTCAACCGAAACTTTAGAATTGACAGGTACATTTTCTTTATAGAAAAATATATACTCACTATTTCTTTCTATTTCAGAAAAAAGTTCTTCAATACTTACATTTTTAAGGCTGATTGATAGTTTTGTAGTTTGCGAATACGTGCTTGTGGCAAAAGCTGTACTTATCCCGAAAATTAAAAAAAATAGGTAAGCTTTCATTATACGCATTAGATAATTGGCTTTTGAACATTTCACTCTAAAGTTTGTGTGTTTTTTCATAAATTTGTTTGTTTAATTTACACTAACGATGTATTTCTCAAATGTGTTGATTAATAACTGACCGGGTAATCGCACTAATATTATCCGGTTTTTGTTAACCTTGTTTTTTTACTACTTCATACATTACTCTTTTAAGATTAATAAACTATTCTATTTTTATCACATTGTTTTCCTTTGTATAGGTAAATGGCTCTGTCATAGCAATATTTCCAAGAACTTCATCAATACTTTCTTCCATGCTCAACTTTCCATTATATTCTATATTGGTATAATGATTTCCATATAATATTTGTATATTGTAATGGCGAGAAAGCCGGTTAAATATCTCATCCAGAGTAGTTTTCTCCAACTTCAAAATTCCCTCTTTCCAACAGATATAATTATAAACATCAACTTGATTTACAGATTTAACTCCGTTTTCCAAATGAAAACAATCACTCGGGTTCAATCGTGTAGATACTTTATTGTCCATAATAACCTCAACACTACCGGAAACCAAAACAACATTGGTAAAGTTATCTTCTTTATAGGTTGTTATATTGAATGACGTACCCAACACCTTAACATCCAATCCTTTGGAATGAACTATAAATGGTTGAGATTCATTTCTGGCAACATCCAGATAAATTTCACCATCAACAAAAATTTCCCTGATATTTTCAGAAAAATGAGACGGATAAATCAATTTCGTTCCGGAATTTACCCAAATTTTACTACCATCGTTCAAAGTCAAAGATGTACGTTTTCCATTAGGCACTATTAATTGAATTTGTTCTGTTTCAGCTTTAGTTTCCCTTTGTATCTTTCCTTCATTTACAATAATAGATCCATCTTCTTCCTGACGAATCAAAGCATCATTATTAATATCGATAACATCTTCCTCCCCAACAATCATCTGAATTTCAGACGATTCAGATTTCATATCATCTAAAACACTCAATAAATCAGTCTTATTTTCTTTTGGTCGAATCTGAATTTCATTGCGGTATATTGTATTTAGGAAAAAAATTAACAGACATGCCGCCGCTACAATACCAGACCACTTATAGACCAGAGTACGTCTTTTATGAGATACCATTATATTCCGCAAACCATTCCATTTTTCAAGGATTACCAGGTCAGAGACCTCCTTTTCCCGGATGTGTATGCCATTAATTATTAAATAAGCCTCTTCTATTTTTTTTACTTCATCCGGATTTTCCTCCAACAAACGATTCCATTCTTCAATACACTCATTTTTAGAAACTTTCTTTGCCAAGGAAAAGAAATAGTCGTCCCAAATGAAGTCTTCCAAATGATATCCTTTATATTTATCTGCCATTTTTCAACTTTTAGAATACATAAACCTATACTTACTACAATTGTATCTGGTTTTTGTACCCTATTCTTGTAAAAAAATAAAAAAAAAGTTTACTTTTGTTTTTAAATATATCTGAATGGGAAATAAGAGTGCATATATTAACCTTTCCATTGAATCCGAAAGTGATTTATGGAAAAGTTTTGTAGATAAAAATGAGAATGCATTCTCACATTTATATAAAAAATGCTACAAGAGTTTATACAATTATGGAATCAATCTGGGAATGACAGAAGAGTTAGTAGAAGATGCCATACAGGATTTATTTTTAAAATTATACTCCAGACCGAACTTGATCAATGATCCTTTAACTATACGGGCTTTTCTGTTCCGCTCCATTAAAAACTTTTTTATCAATTCATTGAAGAAAGAGGATAAAAATTCTTCTCTGGAAGAAAGTGATCCGGAGCTACCATTCTTTTTTGATTATGCTATCGACGAGAGGTTGATAAAAGAGGATGAAGAAGATGAGATGAAACAAAAGATAGATAAGATTCTGGCATCATTATCTCCGCGTCAACGGGAGATAATATATTTCCGTTTTCTGCACGGAATGGAGTATGAGGAAATTTCCAGGATTATGAACATTTCCGGTCAGAGTGCACGAAATTTACTACATAAAGCTTTCGAAAAAGTACGAAAGTCTTACGGAAGCGTATCTATATTGTTGTTATTGAAGCCAATATAAAATGAGTTAGAGGGAGGTAGAAGAATATTAAGGATTCATTTTCGACGTAAGCCATTCTTCTACCTCCCTCTAACTCATTTTTTACAACGCTTTTTCTTTAATCAGATATTCAGCGATCTGTACAGCATTCAATGCTGCACCTTTTTTAATCTGATCACCTACACACCAGAATGTCAATCCATTAGGATTAGCGATATCTTTACGGATACGCCCTACATACACAGGATCTTTCGTTGCTACAAACAAAGGCATCGGATATTCTTTATTTTCCGGTTTGTCGACAACCACTACACCTTCAG
>JAVBUX010000221.1:0-4212 GCA_031554915.1 Bacteroidales bacterium
ATCCGTCAACAGCCCAGAATGGAAACAAAAATGCTTGACTCAGGATAAATTCATATACCCTGTATGTAACCAAATTCGTAACCCCAAGATTTGATTTTACAAATTATAAAGATAAGGTCGTGAAATTATCGTTTTGGCATGTACAGCAAGACTGGCTAGGTGATCAGGACGAGTTGAGGGTATATTATAAAACATCCTCTGGAGGTGCCTGGACCTTATTGTCCTCATACACAAATAGCATTGCTAATTGGACCAATGAAATGATCACCCTTCCTAATTTAAGTAATGATTATTACATTGCTTTTGAAGGAAAAAACAACTATGGATGGGGAATTGGGTTAGACAATATTGATATAATCTGTGCGATTCCGACTACGACTCCGATCAATATCACAGCCCAACCGGTGGACGCAAGTATTTGTGAGGGAAACAATCATACTTTTAATGTAGTTGCTACCGGTGAGAATTTAAGATATCAGTGGTACAAAGGAAACAACCCTGTCTTTGGAGCAAACAGCAATACTCTGACATTGACCAATGTTACGAAAGATGATTATGAAAATTATTATGTTAAAATTACTAACAATGAAGCAACAGTAATCAGCAATAAAGCCAGATTATGGGTTGCATCACCATTAAATTATCTGAGTTTTGCGAAATGCCCGGAAACAGCAACAACAGGACAAGAGTACATAATAAAATTAGCAGGCTATCCTGATGTAAGGAAGTATAATTGGAGTTTCTCCATTCCTGGGGCTGAGTTCAAACCGGAATCAGGAAAAACAAATGAAACCACAGTTATTTTCCCGAATAGCGTTATAGGAAAAGGTACACTTACAGCTACCCTGGATCACATTTGTGGTAGCCGGACTTTAACACAGGATATCACAATAAAATGGCCAACTGGTCTTGATAATATAGAAAACAATACTGCATGGGTAGGTCCGAATCCGATAGAAGGAGTATTAACACTTGATAATGGACAATGGACAATTGATAATGTTATTGTAACCGATTTAAGCGGAAGAGTAATTTTCAAGACACCATCAGTCCTTAATTCTCAACTTTCAATCAACTGTTCAGGATGGATGCCCGGCATATACATGGTTAAGGTGACATCAATTATGGAAAAAGGGAATAAAGTTAAGATATACAAAGTCATAAAAAAATAAAGTATTAAGAATCTGCCTCACAATTAAAGTTAACTCTTTGATATTTGAATATTTGAGTTTAATCTCAGAAGGTATCCGAAGGAAAAAGTGTTAAAAACAATTGTGAGGCAGGTTCTATTTTCATCTCTTACCAATCAACAGTTCGGCCAGATCAAGATCCAACCCACCTGTTATTTTTATATTCTCTCGATTTCCCGGTACCTCGACAACCTTGCCTCCAATCGATTCAAACACAGATACATCATCCGTAAAGCGTTCGGAATAAGCTTGCAAATAAGCCTTTTTTATCAGTTCCGAATGAAAAACCTGTGGTGTTTGCACAAAATAATACTCGGAACGATCGATCATTTCGCTACCTGTCTCGGTTTTTCTCCTCATCGAATCGATCACAGGAATTACCGGAAATGCAGCCTGATTTTGCTCTGCAGCTTCATAACACGCAGAAAGTACCTCCTGAGATACACAAGGACGAACTCCATCGTGAATACCGACAATCACTCCATCAGGAACTAATGAAAGCCCATTTTTAACTGAATTAAAACGGGTTTCTCCCCCATTAATCACTTCATGAACCAGACTAAATCGATATTTTTCACATAGTTCTTTCCAAAAGTCCAACTGCTCTGAAGGAAGAACAACTATAATCTGGATATCCGGGGCAAAATTGTAAAAGACCTCAATAGTATGCATCAATACAGGGCGGCCGACTAAAGACAGAAACTGTTTGGGAATTGCAGCTCCCATGCGCGTTCCCTTTCCTCCTGCCACAATCACAACACTACGTTTCATAGCTCTTCCAAAATTTTCTTTGTTTCCTCGTTAGCAACAAACAGTTTATCTTTACAGATCTTAAGTAATTCCGATGCCTCTTTGAGTTTTTCGCTCAATTCATCCACGTCCAACTTATTATCTTCCAACAAAGCCAGAATTGCTTCTAATTTGGAATATGCCTCAGTATAAGTCAATGCTTTTTTTCCCATTTCGGTTTAAAATTTTCTACAAAGCAAAGTTACTAGAATTCAATGAATTTAGAAAACATTTTTATATCTTTACGATGTTAATTAAAATTTATACCATTATGAAAAGAACCATGATTTTACTTGGATTTACGTTTTTCTTACTTAGCCTACATGCTCAAAACACAACAACTGGTCTAACAATAGACTCTATTGCTGACCGTTTCACTAAAAGTATTGAACGATTTTGCCAGGAAAAGGTCTACCTTCATCTGGATAGAGAGGAGTATATCTCTGGCGAAAAAATTTGGTTCAAAGCTTATCTGACTGATGCTGTATTGCATGAAAAAGACGAGCGAAGCCGATATGTATACGTAGAATTAATCAATCCTCTTGATTCTATTGTCTCCCGTCTCAAAATAAAATCAAACAATGGAACTTACCACGGACAAATTCCACTGCCGGAATACATGCCCGAAGGAAATTACAAAATACGAGCATATACTCAATACATGAGAAATCTGGACGAGGACTTTTTCTTCTCCAAATACATTCGTATAGGACATCCCCGGAGTGCTAATTTCAAAGTAGAAACTCATTTTTCCTCTGCAGGAGAGCAAAAAGTGAATGCAGAAATCCGGGTAACTGATGTCAATACGGATTCTCTCATTGCTCCCGAAGCCAAAATCAAATTAAATCAACTCGCTGAAAAAAAGGTAAAACCTGATAATGACAGTATATTGAGGTTCAATTTTAATTTGCCTAAAAATAAGCACAACAACACGCTTTTACTCAATTTTACATACAATAATAAATCTTACAACAAATATATTCCGGTATCCCTTCCTGATGAACAATTTGATGTTGCGTTCTTCCCTGCCGGAGGATATTTAGTTGCAGGAAACAGCTGTATTATGGCATTTAAATCTATTGGATCCAATGGGTTACACACATATATCAAAGGAGAGCTATATGATGAACAAGATCATTTGATCAGTGAATTTGAATCTCAACATTTAGGGATGGGATATCTGGCTTTGATGCCGGAAGCAGGAAAATCATACTATGCGATCTGCAAGAACAGCAATAATATTCCGATCCGGGTAAATCTCCCAAAACAGGAAACCAATATATGTGTTCTTAACGCTAATGTCATTGAACAACAAAAAGCATTAATGATTTCGTTAAATAGCAATAAAACAACCAAAGACGATGTTTACCTTCTGATTCATGTACGAGGAATGATTCAATACGCAAAAAAATGGGATTTTTCGACGGACAAGGTGAATTCCGATCTGACGCTGTACGCCAGATGGAACAAGATCTCGTATTACGCACCGATCACAAGTAACACCGAATATGAACTAAATATTGCGCGCGTTGCGGCAGACGGCATTTTTGAAGTGCCTTCCGTATACAACAATAAGCCGGTCACCCGCATTGCAAAGGACGCATTCCTTTCAAGCGAGAGTTTGCTTACGGAATTAATTGTTCCGGAAAGCGTAACGGAAATCGCCGAGGGCGCTTTAGCTAATTGCGTTAACTTAAAAAAAGTGACGTTGCCTTTTGTCGGCAAATCAAAAACAGCGACGGGCTCAAATGCGCTGCTGGGGGTTTTGTTCGGACGTCTGCCTCTTACCGGAACTCAAAGCACCAAACAATATTATTCTTCAAGCGCTTACACGGAATTTTTTATTCCCACGTCGCTTAAGAATGTTGTCGTCTTAGGCGGTTCATTGTCGTACGGGGCGTTCAATAATTGCGTTTCACTGGAAAGCGTTGAATTAAGGAACACCGTAACGTCGATCGGAGCGGAAGCATTTAAAGGGTGTGTTGAGCTGGAGGGTCTGTCGGGAGTGTTCACGATACCGTCGGGAGTGACGAGCATCGGCGCAGGAGCGTTCTACGGCTGCACATCTTTGCAAAGCGTTCTCATACCGGCAACATTGTCCGAGATAAGCGCAGATGTGTTCGCTCACTGCACCGGACTACAAACAATATCGATCGGGGAGGGCGTGAAGACGATCGGTGCGAATGCGTTTAAAGGCTGCACCGGCTTAACGGCGATCACGTTTGCTCCGGGC
>JAVBUX010000085.1:0-2521 GCA_031554915.1 Bacteroidales bacterium
ACGGGTAGTTGTTTTCACTTCAGGGATACTTAGCAATTCTGTTTCTATCAGATTGCCTAAACGATCGCTTTCATTTAAAGAAACACCTGGTTTGCAAACAGCTGAGATTGTCAATGCTCCTTCATTGAATTCCGGGAGAAAACTTCTTCCCATCATCATAAACAGAACCAATGATACTGCAAATAATGACAATGAAGATATCAATACAATCTTTTTATGATTCAAAACGCTTTCCAGTGAATTCTTATATAATCTGGTCAGTTTACTTGAAACCCAGCTGTCTTTTTCATTTCGGCTGAGGTATTTTTCATCTGCCAACATTATCTTACAAAGCAGAGGAGTCAAAGTCATAGCCACAATCAGCGACATAAATAACGATACAATATATGCGATTCCCAGTGGTTTAAGCATACGTCCTTCCATTCCGGTCAGGAAAAACAAGGGAATAAATGCAACAATGATAATCAAAGTGGCATTAAGAATTGATGCCCGGATCTCACGTGAGGCATTATAAACAACGTAAAATGCCGACAGACGCTCTTCTTTGGGTTTCTTATAGTTCTGTCTCAATCGTTTATATACATTTTCCACATCGATAATGGCATCGTCAACTAATGATCCGATGGCAATACACATACCCCCAAGACTCATCGTATTGATATTCATTCCCAACAATTTAAGTACAATCACCGAACCTAAGAGTGATAATGGAATTGCAATAACCGAGATAATGGTTGTACGATAACTGGCCAAAAAAATAAACAAAATAATGATTACTAATACAGCCCCTTCGATCAATGCATGTGAGACATTACTTACTGATGTCTCAATGAAATCAGCCTGACGGAAAATTTTCGTATCCAACTTTACATCTGAAGGTAATGATTTTTTGAGTTCCATCAGGTTTTTCTCAATATTTTGAGTGACATTCAATGTGTTGATATTCGGTTGTTTGGATATGGAAATTATTACAGAAGGTTTAGCATTATGAGATGCGGTTCCCATCTTTACGGCGCTTCCTATTTGTACTTTAGCGACATCGTTCAAATACACAGGATTACCGTTATTCATCTTAACCAGAGAGCTGCCTAGTTCTTCCAAATCGTAAGTCCTGGCCATACCACGCACAGCATATTCATTTCCATATTCTCTGACTACACCTCCGGATGAATTAACACTGATAGTACTGCAAACGGCCTGTAATTCGTCCATCGTTACTTTGTAGTACTTCATCAGCATCGGATTAGCCAAAACCTGATATTGCTTGTAATCTCCTCCAATGATAGTTACTTGAGAAACACCTCCGGTTGCTAAAATTACAGGACGGATAGTCCATTCTGCCAACGTCCGGAGATCCATCATCGAAGTGGTGTCGGATTGCAGGCCTACAAATAATATTTCACCCATCACACTGGATTGAGGAGCCAATACAGGTTGTACATTTGTCGGCATGGATTCTGTCAATGTAACCATCTTCTCACTGACTATCTGTCGAGCTTTAAAGATATCTGTTCCCCAGTCGAATTCGACCCATACGAAAGAATAACCCTGCATCGATGCCGAACGTACACGTCGTACGTCTGTAGCGCCATTGACTGCAGTTTCTATAGGAAATGTGATCAATCGTTCCACCTCTTCGGATGCCATACCTTCAGCATCGGTCATGACAACCACAGTGGGAGCAGTCAAGTCAGGAAATACATCGATATCCATTTTATCTATCGTATAACCCCCTGCAATGATCAATATTACGGTTCCCAACAAGATGAATAACTTGTTTTTAAGGGAAAATTCTATGATTTTGTTTAGCATAATCTTAATCCCAATTTAGTGAACATGTCCTGCATGAGGATCCAAAGCTCCTGATGATTCTGCCAACTTTACGGAAATAGCACCTTTTGTGACTACTTTTTCATTTGCTGTCAATCCGGCTGTGATTTCTGTACGAAGACCATCACTGATTCCTATTTTGACTTCTCTTTTTTCATAAGCTTCCGGAGCAACCTGGACAAAGACAAAATAAACGCCTTGATTTTCTATAATTGCATCTTTTGGAATACTCAGTATTGGTTTTTCGGATTTTGTTTTGATGAAAATTTCAGCAAAACCACCGGAAATAAAACCAGCCTTATTGTCGATTTGGAAAGTCACAGGGAGTAAATAGTTATCACTGTTGACAGAGCGACCGAATGAAAGTACCTTCCCATTCAAATCGGATAGCGTATAAATGGTTTTATCATTGGGTTTGCGGATATTAGCAGAAATAATATAGGGCAGGGAAGAAGCATAACGCGCTGGCACATCGGCTTTCAACAATAAAGACTTATTTTTCGAAATGCTGACTAGCGGTTGCCCAGCTTCAACGTACTGCCCATTAGATACACACAGTTGTTTTACAAAACCTCCTGTAGAACTGGATACACGCTGACCTTTTTCCGAAAAATTCTTGTACAAATTATCGTAAATAGCTTTAGCAGACTCGTATTCACTCTTAATTTGGCGTAATTCTTTGTCAGACACG
>JAVBUX010000269.1:0-3392 GCA_031554915.1 Bacteroidales bacterium
ATCGTCCTTGGTAATTTCCTTATTATCCAACTTGAGTTTCAAGTCTCTTACCTGGCGAAGCACAGCCGTATTCTTTTCCAAGAGGAGTTTACGAATTCCGTCTTCACCATAGCCTATCTTTGTAAGGAAATTAGGATCCTCATAACTTTCGACCTTCAACTCTCCATTGTAATAATACATCTCATCATTTGTTCCCAAAAGAAATGTGTATGTACGTGATGCAGGAGCTTTATCTCCATCATCAGTTGGAGCATCTGTTTTAGTCGGCATGATAATCTCCATTGTTTGCGGTTTACTCAATGATGTACAAAACATAAAGAATGTAATCAAAAGCATATTCATATCCACCATCGGTGTAAAGTCCACCCTCAGGGTTTTCTTATTTTGCTTTACTTTCCCGCCTTTGTCTTTTCCACTGTCAGTATTTACTTCTGCCATAATTTTTAATTTTAATCGGTTAATAAATACTTAATTAGGCTTTTCAAGTCCTAAAGCGGCATCCGCACTAGCTCCGGCCTTCAGACTGGTAATCAGGTTATACCTGTTTTCACGCAAATCTCTCAGGTCGTTCATCACACCACGAATGTACTCATACGGAGTCGATTTGTCAGCCTTAATAGCAATTCTAAAATCCGGATTTACAGCACGAGCATGCGTAATCCAATGTTTGAACTGATTATCAACACTATCACGAGGGATACCTCCTTCTGATGACAAAAGAGCATCCATTTGCTCTTGAGGCAATGTCAGGAATTTTTTAGTTGCCGAAATCGGCAAACCAAAAGAAGGTAACAAACTGAATTTCTTCAACTCCTCTGGCTTAAATTCTATTTTGTAGTCTTCGCCTACTCTCTTCAGTACGTCTTTAATGTCATCCTGTCTGTCCATTGACATAAAGATCCTTCCATTTGGGTCAATCAAAACAGAAAGAATATTTACATCCGGAATTTTCCTTTCGGAGACAGAACTTGGAGTACTTACCTGAACCGGTTCCTTTTTAATAAAGGTAGAAGTTAACATAAAGAAAGTAAGCAAAAGAACAGTCACGTCACTCATCGCCGTCATGTCGATGAATGTACTTTTTCTTTTTACTTTAACTTTTGGCATAGGTTAATCTTCCCTTATTATTTGTGAGTAGCTGCGTATGTTTGTACGATTGAGAATCCCATTTCGTCGATAGCATAAGTCATGTTATCGATTTTACCGGTAAAGAAGCTATAAGTGATAATAGCCAAAGCACCAGTTGCAATACCCAATGCAGTATTTACAAGAGCTTCAGAGATACCTGCAGCCAACGCTACTGAGTCAGGAGCACCTTCATTAGCCAAAGCCGAGAACGAACGGATCATACCGATTACAGTTCCCAAAAGACCGAACAATGTACCCAAAGTAGAGATTGTTGCGATAACCGGAAGATTTTGTTCCATTGAAGGAAGTTCCAAAGCAGTAGCTTCTTCAATATTTTGCTGGATAGCAGCAATTTTTTGTTCTTTACTCAAATCTTCTGTCGTAGTCTCCATATCAGCATATTTTTTCAAACCTGCAAAGATGATAGCAGCCACAGAACCTTTTTGTTTGTCGCAAAGAGCTTCAGCTCCTTTAATGTTGCCTTTTTGTAACTCACCTTTCACATCATAAACAAAGTTAATCAGGTTACCTTTACCTTTTGCTTTGCTGATAGCAAAGAAGCGTTCAACGCTTAATACCAAAACAGTTAAAAGCAGTGTAATAATCAAAACAACAACCGGACCTCCTTTATAGATAGTTCCAAGCAGGTTTCCTTGTAATGGGTGATTATTAGGATCACCATTCACGAAATGGGCAGGATTACCAAATACCCCGAAAAAAACTCCTATTGCAACTAAAAAACAGCATACTAGTACGATACCTGCTGAAATTCCGCGAGTTTTTTTACCTTCTCTTTTCTTTTTTGCTTCCATAAAAATTGTGTTCGTTTAAGTTAGATAAAATTTAATTAAAATATTAATTTTTTTTATTTTGATTCATAATATTTCAGGCACAATTACCTCGCAAATATAATTAATTTATCATATATTGCTGGGATTTTGAACAATTTATTGAAAGATTCCAATAAAAAACGACTAGAATAGTAGTGATTCATGGTTTTAATTTGCATCTTTTTCTAAAACTAAAACTAACTTTTTCAAATACTTACGACCTTGTGTTTTCAATGGTGATATTTTTCAATACTTCTTATATATTCTTCGAAATTATCACCCCAAAGGTAAGGTTTTCTATATTTTGTGCAACTTTTTCGAGCAATATTTTTGTATTTCCAGCCCCTTATTTTCATTAACAAACTATTAATCAAGAATATAAAGCGTACGCAACACACGTAACAATCTTTTCTTTTTAATTACCTGAATAATGGCAATTCTTCAAATTGCAAAACAAGAATACTTTGAATTTCTAAATTTTCGCATTACATTTGTGGAAAAATAATAATCATAACAAAAAACGAAAAATGGCAAAAGTTATCATTATCGGCGCAGGTGGCGTAGGTACGGTTGTTGCTCATAAAGTGGCACAAAACAAAGATGTGTTCTCTGAAATTATGTTGGCAAGCCGCACCAGATCCAAATGCGATACTATTGCGGATGCAATAGGAACCAGGTATGGCAATAAAAAAATTCAGACGGCACAGGTTGATGCTGATAATGTTGAGGAATTGGTTAAATTATTTAACGACTTCCGTCCCGAAATTGTGATTAATGTAGCACTACCTTATCAGGATCTTACGATCATGGATGCCTGCCTCGTAGCTAAGGTTAATTATCTGGACACTGCCAATTATGAACCTCTGGATGAAGCAAAATTTGAGTATAAATGGCAATGGGCATATCAGGAGAAATTTCGCGCGGCCGGACTGACAGCTATCCTCGGATGCGGATTTGACCCGGGTGTTACCAGTGTATATACCGCTTATGCTAACAAGCATTATTTCAGCGAAATGCAATATCTGGATATCGTTGACTGTAATGCAGGTGATCACGGTAAGGCATTTGCCACCAACTTCAATCCGGAAATCAACATCCGTGAAGTTACTCAAAAAGGAAAATATTGGGAAAAAGGTCAATGGGTATTGACTGAGCCTCATGAAATTCATCAACCATTAAATTATCCGAACATAGGGTATAAAGAATCGTATGTAATATATCACGAAGAACTGGAATCTTTGGTGAAGAACTTCCCTACCCTTAAACGCGCACGCTTCTGGATGACATTCGGACAGGAATATCTGACTCACCTTCGTGTAATTCAAAACATTGGTATGGCCAGGATCGATCCCATTACATATAATGGAGTAGAAATTGTTCCTATCCAATTCTTAAAAGCAGTGCTTCCTAATCCGGGAGAACTTGGTGAAAATT
>JAVBUX010000140.1:0-4794 GCA_031554915.1 Bacteroidales bacterium
CGAATGAAGCGCTCAAACGATCCGGGTAAGCTAATGCAGACTGGATCGGAAGACGCATATCTGGCATTCCCAACTGTGCCTTTATCGATGAATCGGAAAACTGAACCATCGAATGAATAATCGACTGAGGGTGTACCAACACTTGTATCTGATCGGGAGTCACGTCAAACAACCACTTGGCTTCTATCATCTCAAACCCTTTGTTCATCAAGGAGGCTGAGTCTATAGTCACTTTTGCTCCCATATCCCAGTTCGGATGTTTCAAGGCCTGGGCTTTTGTAACCAACTCCAGTTCTTTCAGACTGAATTTACGGAAAGGTCCCCCTGAAGCTGTCAGAATAATCTTTTCTATTGGATTATTCCCCTCTCCTACAAGGCATTGAAAAATTGCAGAGTGTTCAGAATCAACCGGCAAAATTGGCGTTTTATGTTCCAATGCTAATTGAGTAATCAATTCTCCTGCCACCACCAAAGTTTCTTTGTTTGCCAATGCAATTACTTTTCCAGCCTTGATGGCTTCTATCGTCGGTTTCAAGCCTGAATACCCAACCATAGCAGTCAATATGATATGGATAGGTTCAGCCTGAACTACCTGGGCGATAGCATCAGCACCTGCCCAAACTTTGATCGGAAGATCGCTCAGAGCTTCTTTCAACTGAGCATATTTCTGTTCATTGGCTATCACAACCATTTCCGGTTGAAATTCCCGGGCCTGTTTGATTAACAAATCGACCTGATTATTTGCCGTCAAGGCATAAACCTCAAATTGATCAGCATGTTCCCTGATCACATCTAAAGCCTGAGTACCAATAGAGCCTGTTGAGCCTAAAATAGCTATTTGTCGTTTCATCTAAAATGCAATAAATTCTTCCGGATCTACCGGATTTCCCTTGTACCACAATTCAAAATGCAAATGTGGACCTGTAGTCAGCTTTCCTGTGTTTCCAACCAAAGCAATCACTTCACCAGCAGACACTTCATCACCCGGATTTTTTAACAATGCCGCACAATGTTTATATATCGAAACAAATCCGTTCTGATGTTGTATTTGCATAATATATCCTGCATTTGCATCAAAACCGGTATAAATAACACGCCCCCTCATCGTAGCTAAAATACTTTCTTTAGTATTTGCAGCAATATCAGTTCCATAATGACGGTCTGTCAGGCTAAAATGAGACGAAACAAGTCCTTTGACCGGACGATAAAAAACAATATTGTCCGGAATAGATGCAGATGAAGAAAGTGAACTAAGATTGTATTTTTCCTCATCTTCAAATCGTTCTACAAATTCTGTCGTTGCTTTCGATTTTTCAAATTCAGGAACAACTCCAGATTTTAAAGAATCAATTTGCCGCACAGAATCGATTTTCATATCTCCTCTCAATATACCTCCAAGATTATTCAAATAAACGGTTTGAGCCATCAATAATTGTTCAAGAGAATCAGCTCTTAACTCATTATTGATAATTTCACCCCGCACCTCCGCAGGCAAATAACCAGGAAGATAATTCCGGATCGGTGTTGTGATAATGACCACTGAAGTCAGGAGAATTAATAAAAAAGCAAAAACCGCAGCAACGAGAACAGCCGAAAGCCTGGACAAACGGAATGCAAATACCTCTTCCAAGGTATTTTCATTAAAAAAAGACAGCTTATATTTGAAGCGCATCTTTTTCCAGAATGTTGATTTTCTTTTCGAGTGTTTCATATATGCTATGCTCGAGATGACGTCAATATCATTGGGTTTTAATTTCTTCTAATAAACGACTGCATTTACCCCATTTATCAATCATATACATGACATAACGGATATCAACACCGATCGTTTTTTGAAGTTCCGGTTCAAAGACGATATCTCCACTCATAGCCTCCCAGTTGCCATCGAAAGCTAAGCCAATCACACGGCCGTCACCATCAAACATTGGGCTTCCTGAGTTTCCTCCTGTAATATCGTTATTCGACAGGAAACATAAATTCATATCGCCATTACCATTGCCATAAACACCAAAGTCTTTATTGTTTAATAAACTCAGAATTTCCGGTTGTACATCAAATTCAGAATCTCCTTCTTTATATTTTTCAAAAATACCGGAAGTGGTGGTATAATAATCATAATTAGCGCCATCAAACGGTTTATAACCTCCAATACTACCATAGCTCAGACGCATTGTAGAATTAGCATCCGATGCAAAGTCTTTACCCGGCATCATTTGTTGCAATCCGGCAAAGAACAAACGCTCTCCTTTTAGAATATCATAGCGATACACCATCAGGTCAGCAACATAAGATGATAGCACTTCCCGAACCGACTTTACAATATTGTATGCCGGATCTTTATCCATTTTCTTGATATTCTTCGGGTTGAGGATCGTTTCTTTCAATTTTCCGATATGAGGAATAACAGATTTTTCGAATACATAAGCTGCATATTTATCACAATCTCCTTTATACTTTTTATCAACTTCCTTGTAAAAAGCAGGCAATTCATTAGCCGGAAGACGTTTTTTCAACACCTTCAACATGGCAGCAAACACTTTCTGATCCAATGTAGGATCATAATCTTTATATTCAGGTAATATATCTTCTTCAAACTTACGATTCATTTCTTCCTGAGATACAGTCATGTCAAACCGCATAATAGCAGAAGCCATACTGATAAACTCGGTACCTCTCAACATGGTTTCGCTGAGGTAAGTCATGTTTTTTTGAATTTCATCCGTCGCTTCATACCCTGTCTTAATCAAAGCCAAAGCTTCGCTGTAAAATTCTTTTTTCTCCTGATCACTATTGATCCAGTTTTCAAACTGCTTTTCCAAAGCCTGCTTACGTTCAATCACATGCAAACGATCGACTCCACGATTCATACCGATCGAATTTTTCCAGTAATTGGAACTCATAGCATATTTAGATGAATATTTGATGCGGATCTCATCACTTGCCAACATCGCCTCTTTCCAAATATCTTGTTTGATACCACGTACTTCAATGCGGGGAGCATTACCACTCGCTACCCGTTGAGCAACCCCCCAAGAGGATAAATAACGGTTTGTTCGTCCCGGAAAACCAACTGTCATACAATAACTTCCGGAGTTATATCCTTTCAAAGAAACCGGAGCTGCATATTTAGGTTTATAAGGCACATTGGATTCACTATAGGCAGCTGCTTTATTTTCTGCACCGGCGTAAACCCTGAAAATACTGAAATCGCCAGTATGACGCGGCCACATCCAGTTATCGGTATCCCCACCGAATTTACCAATGGAAGATGGCGGGGCAAAAACAAGACGAACATCATTAAACACCTCATACACATTCAGATAATATGAATTGCTTGCAAAATAGGAAGAGACTTGAGCTTCAATAAATTTACTCTCATCGGAAATTGAATCTTCCATTGCAGTACAAATCTGACTGATTTTTTTAAGACGGGAAGCCTCATCTTTTATTCCTTCCAATTGTGAAAATATCTTTTTCGTAACATCTTCAGTTTTTATTAGATAGCGAACATACATACCCAGTATGGGAAGCTCCTCTTTTTGCGTTTGAGCAACAAATCCATCTTTCAGATAATCATGTTCTACTGTACTTTGCGACTGAATCGCTCCATACCCGCAATGGTGATTTGTGAAAATAAGTCCCGAATTCGATACTGTTATTCCGGTACAACCTCCATCAAAATGAACCACTGCATCTTTCAATGAAACACCATTCGGATTATACAATTGTTTCTCAGGCATAACAAAACCCAATGCACGCATACGGTTCCAATTTTCCTGTTTCAGATTGTTCAACATCCACATGCCTTCATCGGCAAAAATAGAAACAGTCCACAAAAGACTGAGGAATAAACAGCTAACTTTTTTCATTATTTATAATAGTATATAATTTTTCAAGAGAGCAAAGGTAATGAAAAGTTTCAAGAGGCCTTTACCGTTTAAGTATTTTATTCAAATATGGGATCTCTTTCAATGGCAGATCTCTTTTTACCATTACAGATATATAGACAAATAACAAAACCGCATGGAATAACCATCGCAACCATCTATTATCTACAGGAAAGAATAATGCAACAGAGAATAACAATAATGCTAAGCCAAAATACAAACCTATGGTCTTGAGATCATAATGAATAGGATACTTTTTTTGTCCCATTATATAAGACATGATCATTATTATTCCATTTCCTATAAAAGACGCCCAGGCGCACGCCATATATCCATAAACAGGAACAAAAATAATATTAATAAGTAAAATGATCATACAACCTATGACGGAGAAAATAGCTCCCCAGTAGGTTTGATCTGTCAATTTGTACCATAATGATAAATTATAGTAAACACCAAAGAACAGTTCTCCAAGCATAACAATAGGAACAATCGGTAATCCTTCCCAGTATGCACTATTCGGAATAAAATATTTTAATATGTCCAAATAAAACGAGACTCCAAGAAAGACCAATAATCCCAAAATGATGAAATATTTAGTCGCTTTCGCATAAGATTCACGATTATCGGAATTATTGCTTTTGGCAAATATAAATGGCTCAAAGGCATAACGAAATGCCTGAGTATAAATCATAATGACCATTGTCAACTTAAAGCAAGCGCTGTAAATCCCCAATTCGCTGAACATCTTAGTCTGATCGGGGTATATAACCGGAAAAATAAGCTTGTCAATGACCTGGTTACTCATTCCTGCTATACCTAAAATAACCAAAGGGAAGGAATATCTCAGTATCCTTTTCAACAATGCCCTGTCAAATTTATATTTGAATCCAAATAATTCCGCCTG
>JAVBUX010000179.1:0-8230 GCA_031554915.1 Bacteroidales bacterium
ATCGTAATGAGCAAACTCAGGACGGTTCAATGTCCCGCCATCGATTAGTGGCAAAGCCCCACGGATACCGACTACACCACCCCAGGAACGGACTCCAACAGTCTTTCCTAATTTATAGAACTTGAACTGATAAGGGAATAAGTCACCGTCAGAAGCAGAATATTTATCCAATAACAATACTTTAGGACCTATCATCATACCTCCCGGTTTAGGAGAAGGCTGTCCGTTTCTTGGTGCGGACATCATCGATAATTCCCGGCGCAAACGTTCGATAATCATTGGAGAGACATTACCTCCGCCGTTTCCGCGATCATCGATAATAAGGGCCTTTTTATTCAATTGAGGATAGTAGTATTTTACGAATTCATTCAAGCCTTCCACACCCATATCCGGGATATGGATGTATCCGACTTTACCTCCTGTTGCTTTATCTACTTTATCGATATTTGCCTGTACCCAATCAAAGTAATACAAAGCAGCTTCGTCATCGATCGGTTTAACAATCACTTTTCGTCCGCCATCCGCTGAGGCTTTCCTGTTCAATGTCAACTCAACTTGTTTTCCTGCTTTATCATATAATGCAGCATAAATATCATTCATATCCTTAGTTGACTTTCCATTGATATGTGTGATAAAGTCTCCTTCACTGGCATCGATACCCACTTCTGTCAGAGGAGAGCGTAGTTGTGACGACCAGTTTCTTCCGGCAAGGATTTTATCAATGCGGTAGAAACCTGAATTGTCACGACTCAAACGTGCTCCTAATAAACCAGTGGAAATGCGGCGGGCTTCGGATTTGTCTCCATCACCAATGTAAGCGTGACCACAACTCAGTTCACCGATCATTTCACCAATGATGTAATTCAAATCATTCCGATTGTTAACATATTGAACCAGAGGTTGATATTTTTTCTGGATCTTATTCCAGTCCACTCCATGCATTTTAGGATCATAGAAGAAATCACGCATTTGTCTCCAACACTCGTTGTATATCTGGTTCCATTCTGCATGTAGATCGACTATTGTTTTTACATCCGAAAGATTGACCCCTTCTTCTATATTAGCTTTTCCTTTTGGCAGATCTATTACGGCAAATCCACCTCTTCCGGCACGAACCAATACCTTTTTATAATCGGGAGTGACTGAATATATATAGAAATTACCTAATTCTGTTTCTTTATTTTTCTTTAGATCGAACATGTAAGAACTGCCTCCGCGGCTGTAATAGACATTATCGCCTACACAAAAGACACCACCATACCTTCCGGCAGGGATATCTACTTCCAGAGAACGTCCTTGTATTCCATCGAAATCAATTTCGATTTTCAAGTTTTTGGAAGTCTCAGGTACTTTTTTTACCTCCGTACTTTTTTTATCATCAGATTTACTAACAGTGTCGTTCTTGATAGTAACTTCATCGTTTACATAAGCAAAAGGTGATGGCGTGGATTTTTTTAGAGTAACGAAATAGATTTTATCCATATTATTATAAACATGGTTCCATTCTGTACTACTGTATGTAGGGTTGAAATTTCTGGCGGATGTAAATAGCAGATATTTGCCGTCAGAGCTGAAGGTGGCGTTGTATGAATCAAACCATTCGTCGGTCACAATATGTTTATCCTTGTTTTCAAGATTATATACGGTAACAATAGATGTAGTATTGAAACGGGGCAGGGTATAGGTGATCCAACGACTGTCGGGCGACCAGCTGAACCCCCGGATTTCACCGTCGAGAGTTTGTTCTACATCGGTTACTTTTTTTGAATCGATGTCGATATAGCGCAAACGTTGCATTTTATCACTCCATAGGATTTTTTTACTGTCGGGTGACCAATCAAAACCATATTTATAAGTGTCGCTATTAGACGTAATTTGAATAGGATTTTGCAATCCATCCTGGTTTCGGATATAGATTTCGTCTTCGCCTGTGGCATCAGAAATATAGGCGATCCATTTTCCGTCGGGCGACCACTTCGGATTCCGTTCATGTACCCCGGAAGTTTCGGTGATGTTACGGGTGATACCGGATTTGGCAGGAACCGTATAGACATCTCCACGGGCATTCAATACCAAACGGTTACCATCGGGAGAGATATCCGCTCCATTAATTCTTTTTGAAGCATCGATCAGTGTTGTACGTCCTCCAACAAAGTCTTCTTCCAAAGAAATAGATATTTTAGTCGCTTTTTTTGTTGTGATATCGAAGTTATAAATATATCCTCCATTTTCGAAAACGATGGATTTATCTCCAAGGCTAGGGAACTTAATATCGTATTCTTTGAAATCAGTAACTTTCTGTGTCTGTTTGGTTTCCGTATTATAACAGAAAAGATTCATCGTCCGGTCACGATCGGAAATGTAGTATATTTCTTTTCCTATCCACATCGGAACAATATCCTGATTGGGGTTGTCCGTTATTTTTTCGGTTTTTTTTGTTTTGAAGTCATAAATCCAGATTTCGTCTGCCATTCCTCCTTTATAATATTTCCAGGTGCGGAATTCGCGAAATACCCGGTTATAAGCCAGTTGTGATTTATCCGGAGAATAAGAACAGAATCCGCCGACAGGCAAAGGCAATTCTTCAGATAACCCTCCTTTAGTGGAAACTAAGAATAATTTTCCTTTGAAATCATTGAAAGACTGCATTCGGGAACGATAAACGATATGTTCGTTGTCTTTCCACGTCAGGCTTATATTATTTGGCCCCATACGATCGGAAATATCATCACGTTTCAAAGTTGCGGTATAAGTTAGTCGCATAGGTACTCCGCCTGAAGCCGGCATGACATAAATTTCCGTATTACCGTCGTATTGACCGGTAAAAGCGATTTGTTTTCCATCGGGAGAAAATCGGGCAAACATTTCGTAACCGTTATCATTGGTAATTTTCCTGGCAACCCCTCCCTGAGAGGAAACGGTATATAAGTCTCCGGCATAAGAGAATACCAATTGATTACCATGTATGGTCGGGAAGCGTAACAGACGGGCTTCCTGTTGGGCAGAGGCTGTAAAATAGCTACCTACAGCAAGGATGAAAAGTAATAAATATTTATTCATGATCAGATAGATTTAATAAATCCATTTAGGAGTAATTTTTTCTAAAAGTAAAAGTACTCCATATATTTTAATTTTCACAAAAAAAATGATTTTTTGTTGAAATTATAAATAAAAGGACTAACTTAGCACCGCGTTTGTATTCTAAGATTGTAACCTGGGGTTTATACAGCCTCAATTTCTTGCGGTTATTTTGAACTTGAGAAATTTCTTTCTCAGATTATTATTAATTTTATTAAAATATGCTTTATGAAACAACTGATAATGTTATTGTTGTTTTCTGTTTTATTTTCTTTCTGTGCACGTGCACAGTCTTTAGAAACAAAGATTTGGAATGCTCAACATCTAAAGGATGTAAAAGGGAAAATAAAGAAAAATGATGAAACATATATGCCTGCTTACAAAGAATTAATAGGTAGAGCAAACAATCATCTCAATACGAATTTCTACTCTGTGATGCAGAAAAAGCATGTTTCGCCAACAGGAAGCAAGCATGATTATATGAGTATGGCTCCTTATACATGGCCGGATCCCAGTAAGCCGAATGGTTTACCATACATGACTCGTGACGGAGAAAGAAACCCTGAATTGAATGAATACGACCGCAATGCACTTGGGAATATGTGTGCGATGGTGATCGACCTTTCTATGGCTTATTATTTTAGTGGAGATCGTAAATATGCAGACAAAGCTGCGGAACAATTACGTATCTGGTTTCTGAATCCTGAAACAAAGATGAATCCCCACCTGACATACGCTCAGTTTGTCCCCGGGGTGAATGAGAATAAGGGACGTAGTTATGGTATTATTGACGTGTATTCTTTTTTGGATATGTTGGATGGCGTTGCTATTCTGAAACAGTCGAAGGCTCTTTCTTCTAATGATATTAAGGCATTACAATCCTGGTTTACCGACTTTTTACATTGGTTGAGAACCAGTGAACAGGGGATAGACGAAAAGAATGCAAAAAATAACCATAGTTTGGCTTATGATGCGACTTGTGCTCGTTTTGCCCTGTTTGTAAATGACATGACTTTATTTAATACCATCATATCTGAATTTCCGGAAAAAAGGCTTTATCCTCAAATTGAGGCAGATGGAAGTCAACCTCAGGAACTGAGACGTACATTAGCTTTGCATTATACTCTATATAATTTAGATCACATGCTCGACGTATGTCAAATGGCAGGAAAAGCCGGGAAAAAACTGTATTTTGCACAATCGAAAGATGGCAGAAGCATAGGTAAAGCTATTGATTTTATTGCTCCATATATTGGCAAACCTCAAAGTGAGTTTCCATATCAACAGATTCATAGTTGGGGAAAATCACAGACTTATCTTTGCTGGACATTGAAGCGTGCTTCTTATTTTGATAACAAGAAGGGATACAATGACTTATTCTTAAAAAATTACAAGCCGGAATATTTTGACCGGAACTATTTACTTTACTACTAAGGGAAGCATGAAAAATATATTATTATTGTTATTTGTTCTGTCTGTAATTGGCTGTGCCAGTAACAAGGGACAAAGAACGGATGTTGTGAAGGAAGATTTTGATTTTGCTTCAAAGCAATTACTGATTGCAGTTGATGAGGCGGAAAAAGCGAAAAACCATGAGACTCCCGATAAATTCAGTCCTCGTACCATAGAACCGGATGGAAGTCTGAGGTTGGTTGCCGCTCGTGATTGGACCAGCGGATTTTTTCCGGGATCACTTTGGTATATGTATGAGTATTCCAAACAGGATCAATGGAAAGATCTGGCCAAAAAATATACAGCTCCGATCGAACCCGAGAAAATGAATGGCGGAACGCATGATATGGGCTTCAAAGTATTTTGTAGCTTTGGAAACGGGTATCGTCTGACTTCAGATCAAGATTACAAAGATATCATGATTCAGGCTGCTAAAACCTTGATTACCAGATTTAAACCTAGTGCCGGAATTATCCGCTCATGGGATCATAATACGGATAAATGGCAATGTCCGGTAATCATCGATAATATGATGAATTTGGAATTGTTGTTCTGGGCTTTCAATGAGACAAAGGATTCCGTTTATTATAATGTTGCTGTCAGTCATGCGAAGAAGACCCTTGAAAATCATTTCAGGGAAGATTATAGTTCTTATCATGTGGTTGATTACGATACGATTACAGGAAAAGTCCTGAAGAAAAATACGCACCAGGGTTATGCTCACGAATCGGCATGGGCGAGGGGACAAGCTTGGGGAATCTATGGCTTTACCATGTGTTATAGGGAGACAAAAGATCCAGCATTTCTGGCGCAGGCAAAAGCAATTGCCAACTATATTTTTACAAATAAAAATCTACCGGAAGATCTGATTCCATATTGGGATTTTAATGCGCCGGCAATACCGAATGAACCTCGTGATGTCTCAGCTGCAACAGTGACGGCTTCGGCTTTATATGAGCTTAGTTTATATGATACGGCTAATGCTACTAAGTATAAAGAGTGGGTGGATACAATACTTGAGAATCTGAATAAGAATTATCTGGCTCGTTTGGGAGAAAGCAGAGGATTCCTTCTGCTACACAGTACAGGCTCTAAACCAATGAATTCGGAAGTAGATGTGCCGTTGTCGTATGCAGATTACTATTTTCTGGAGGCTCTTCTCAGAAAGCAAAAATTGGAAACAACAGGAACAATTTTTTAATTGATAATTGACCATGAAAAAGTATCGATATTGTATCTTATTGGCTATTGCATTGTTTTGGAGTAACTTATCGCTTTCAGGACAAGTCAATTATCCTTCAAAATTCCGCCTGAATAATGGATGGGAGTTTCTGAAAGGGGATATGGGAAATATCTGGGAGGGTGTCAGGCCAATAAAGCCTGATGCCCCTGAGACTGTGCCTATCTGGGAATCAGTCACGCTTCCACATTGTTTTAATGCCGAAGATGCTGTCGATCCGGATGTTAATTACTATGAAGGACCAGGTTGGTACAGGACTTATTTGGATATTCATAATCGATACGAGAATGGCCGTACAATTTTGGAATTTGAAGGTTCCGGACAAAAAACAAAGGTGTATATATATACAACGGAAGTAGGATCGCATGTAGGAGGATACGATGAATGGATCTGTGATATTACTGATGCTGTAAAAGCTTTTATGGCCTCTGGTAATGCAGAGCGATTTAATGGTAAGGTGCCTCTATTGATTCGCTGTGATAATACCCGTGATGCGGAAATGATTCCTTCTAATCTTTCAGATTTCAATGTTTATGGAGGTATTTACCGTTATTTGAATCTTGTTTATTTGCCATCTGTTTCTATTTCTAAAATGCAGGTCGATGCTCAAGTGGACAACAAAGGGAAAAAGGGGCAAATCGATCTGAATTTTGATTTTTTAAATCCTTTAAAAAATAGTTCATTTAATTTGAATATCAGGATTTTATCTCCTTTCGAAAAAATAGTAGTTGAGAAAAACTGTGAAGCATCCGATATCTCAAATTTACAATTTACAATTGATAAACCTTCTTTGTGGTCTCCTGATACTCCTAATTTATATACTTGTGAGGTACGTTTGGAATCAGGAAAAGATATTACGGTTTGGAGAGATCAATTTGGATTCAGATCGTTTGAATTTGTTGAAAAAGGGCCTTTTACTCTCAACGGACAAAGATTATTGCTGCGAGGAACCCACCGACATGAAGATCATGCAGGAGTTGCTGCTGCTATGACTGAAGGAATGATGGCTGAGGAAATACAACTGATGAAGTCGATGGGGGTAAACTTTATTCGTTTGGGACATTATCAACAATCACGTATCATTCTTGAACTATGCGATAAATTGGGAATTCTTGTTTGGGAGGAAATACCCTGGTGTCGCGGAGGACTTGGAGGCGAAATTTATCGCGAACAAGCCCGTAGAATGTTACGTAATATGATTACGCAGCACCGCAACCATCCATCTATCATTCTTTGGGGATTAGGTAATGAAAATGACTGGCCGAATGATTTTCCTGAATTTGATAAAGATGCAATTCGTGGGTTTATGACGGAATTACATAATTTGTCTCATCAACTGGATAATTCACGTATGACTTGTATTCGTCGTTGTGATTTTTGCAAGGATATTGTGGATGTTTATTCTCCTTCTGTCTGGGCAGGTTGGTATAGTGGCAATAAATATACTGATTATCAGGAAATAGAGAAAAGAAATTTTGATAGTGTCAAGCGTTTTCTACATGTAGAGTGGGGTGGGGACAGCCATGCAAATCGTCATGCTGAACGTCCGAATGAAAATAGCAAACGCCCACCGGTCGATGGAGATTGGAGCGAGACTTATATTTGTGATTTGATCGACTGGCATCTCAAAGAACAGGAAAATATGCCTTGGCTTACCGGTACTGCCTATTGGCCTTTCAAGGATTTTTCGACTCCTGTACGACCAGAAAATCCAGTCCCTTATGTGAATCAGAAAGGTGTTGTCGGACGTGACTTTACGGTCAAAGAAAGTTTTTTTGTGTTTCAATCTTATTGGATTGATAAGCCCATGATTCATATTTACGGGCATACCTGGCCTGTTCGATGGGGTGATGTGAATGAACAGAAAATGATGAAAGTGTATTCCAATTGCGATGAAGTTGAGTTTTTTCTGAATGGTCAGAGTTTGGGTAAGAAAAAGCGTAATTCCCAGGATTTCCCTGCTGCCGGTTTACGTTGGGAAACAGCCCTGAAACGAGGAGAGAATGCTGTAAAAGCTGTAGGAAAGAAGGGGAAAGAGATTGTCTCTGATGAGGTTATTTTTCTGTATCAGACCGATAAATGGGGAAAAGAAACTCAACTAAAATTATCTGTAATTGAAAATAGACCTGAATATGCTTGGGTTGAGGCTCAATTGTTGGATGATAAAGGAGTCTTATGCCTTGATTCACAGAAATTTGTATTCTTTGAATCCACAGGCGATGGTAACCTGGTCGTCAATCAGGGAACATCGACGGGTTCAAAAAAAGTCCAGGTTTACAACGGAAGAGCCCGCATAAAATTGAATAAAAATAGTGGCAAAAACGTAGTCTCCGTCAAATCTGATGGAATAAAATCCGTATTTATTTCCATAGAATAAATTGAAAATTTATTCTAATCGTGCGTCAGCCCGTCGCGCAGCGACGTAGTCTTGGTAGCCGGGGGTGTCAACCCCCGGTTGAT
>JAVBUX010000304.1:0-6729 GCA_031554915.1 Bacteroidales bacterium
GAAGCCGATAACAGTTTCCGCATCTACGTCATATTGATGTTTTGTCGGTTCCATTGGTTTAGGTTCGATCAGGTAAGTACCTTTGAAACCTTGTTTACGACCATAATCACGAGCCATTGTCAACATCATAGCCAAATGATCTTTTTCACGTTTCATATCTGTGTTTAACAAGCTCATATAACCTTCACGACCACCCCAGAACACATAATTTGCACCACCTAAAGCGATAGTTGCATCAATAGCATTCTTGATTTGAGCTCCTGCCCAGGCAACAGAATCGAAATTAGGATTTGTTGCGGCTCCGTTCATATAGCGAGGATTACTGAATACATTAGCAGTCCCCCACAACAGTTTAACTCCGGATGCAGCTTGTTTTTCTTTAGCGTATTCTACTATTTTAGCCAGATTACTTTCGTATTCTGCTAAAGTTTTTCCTTCGTCGATCAGGTCAATATCATGGAAGCAATAGAAATTGATGCCTATTTTAGTCATGAACTCAAAAGCAGCATCCATTTTCAGTTTTGCACGACTGATAGCATCCGGTGCGTCATTCCATGGAAATACTTTTGTTCCGGGACCAAACGGATCGCCTCCTTCTGCGCACATAGTGTGCCAATAAGCCATAGAGAAACGGAACCAGTCTTTCATTGAACGGCCCATAATTACCTGGTTTTCGTCATACCAGCGGAAAGCCAACGGATTTTTACTTGATTTACCTTCAAATTTAATTTTTCCGATTCCAGGAAAAAACTCTTTACTGCCTTTCAAAATTTCCATAATAATTTGTTTTAAATATTTCTGTTATAATTGATTAAAATTGATTTCCACCTTGCATAAGCTTTTGCATATTGTTCACATTTTTCTACTGAGGGTTCTATCACTGCTAATTTTTCCAATGAGGCAAATGCTTCTTTATTTGAAGAATAAATCCCTACTCCTATTCCGGCTCCCTTAGCGGCACCAGCAGCACCATCAGTATCATATAGCTCGATAGTTGCACCAGTGACACTGGCAAGAGCTTCTCTGAACACAGGACTGAGGAACATATTGGCATTTCCTGCCCGAATAACGCTGATATCTATTCCCATTTCAGTCATAATATCCATACCGTACTTGAATGAAAATACAATTCCTTCCTGTGCTGCACGAATAATATCGTTTCGGTTATGGATATTGAAGTTTATGCCATGGAAAGAACAGCTGATATCTTTATTCAGCATCATACGTTCAGAACCGTTGCCAAACGGAATAATAGATATACCTTTAGATCCGACAGGTGATTGTGATGCCCATTCATTCATTGTATCGTAACCGGTATTTTCTCCTGCAATATTTTTGCGAATCCATGAATTAAGAATTCCGGCACCATTAATACATAGCAATACTCCCAAACGTGTTTGTGCACTGGTATGATTGACGTGAGCGAAAGTATTTACTCGCGACATCGGGTCGTAGTTTACTTCTCCTAAAACGCCATAAACGACTCCTGAAGTACCTGCAGTCGAGGCAATTTCCCCCGGATTGAATACATTTAATGAAAGTGCATTATTAGGCTGATCTCCAGAACGATAAGTGACCGGTGTTTCTTCTTTTAAACCTAACTCTTTGGCTGCTTCAGCAGAAACCAGTCCCTGAATTCCAAATACAGGCTTTATTTGTGGAACAAAATCAGTACTGAAGCCAAAGTAATCCATGACATCTTTAGAAAGGCTATTTTGTTTGAAGTCCCAGAAAATACCTTCGGAAAGGCCTTCTTCCGTTACGACAATATCTCCGGTTAGTTTCATCCCGATATAATCGCCCGGAAGCATAAATTTATCAATTTTTTCGTAAATATGTGGCTCATTTTCCTTTACCCAGGCTAATTTGGCGGCTGTAAAGTTTCCGGGAGAATTCAATAGATGAGATAAACATTTTTCTTTTCCAATGGTTTCAAAAGCTTTTTCTCCGTAGGGAACTGCCCTGCTGTCGCACCAAATGATCGACGGACGAAGAATTTGTTTGTTCTTATCAACCAATACCAGACCATGCATTTGCCAGGAAATACCGATTGCTTTAATAGCATCAGCAGAAATACCTGATTTTGCCATTACTGATTTATGAGCCAGTTTTAAGTTTTCCCACCACATTTCTGGATCCTGTTCCGCCCAACCCGGTTTGGCAGCATGGATATTCATTTCTACTTTCGGATAAAAATCCGATGCTACGATCTTTCCGGTTTGTGCATCGACCAAACAGGCTTTTACGGACGAACTCCCTATATCATAACCTAATAAATACATATTTTATGTTTTTTAATTTTATGGATACATCTACCCCTTATTGTATTTTTTATAATATTATTATTCGATGGTTGTCATACGTTTATTATACAATATCTTATCGAATTTATATAGCCTTGCAGCACGGTGGGCTACCTTTGTCTGGCGTTCATCTAGCGGTACTATGTACTCTACACCTAATATTTTCTTGTGAAAATTTCTGATATCCAGTTCTTTACGATAAATTGCCTCATATAATTTCCGCAATTCCGATTCTGTAAATTTTGAAGGTAATAATTCAAAGACAATAGCCGGATCAAACTCCACCCAACGACGTATTTCTTCCAGTGATTCTTCTACTATCTGGTTGTGATCGAAGGGCATAACCGGAAGTTCACTTACCGGACACCAGTCCAAAGATTGATATTTTGCAACATTGTTAAGTCTGCGATTGATTTTACACAAAGAGAGATAAGATATTGTAATCAGTCGATCTATCTTATTGTTATAGGCAAATTCCAGCCATCTGACATCATCGGGATTTTGTGTACGCTTAGGAGATGTAAAGCTTTTGAACTGCTTTAGAGTCATCTTTTTAATTCCTGTCAATTCGTTCAATACCCGATGAGCAGCTTCATCTGCATTTTCATCCTGATAAATCAGACTTCCTGGCAGTTTTAAATCACGAGAATGAGCCAATTGCGCATTTCGCTCAACAAGCAAAACATTCAATTGATTGCTGTCAAAACCGAAAACCACACAATCGACAGACACATAAGTCCGCATAAATTGATCTTTTCCTGACATTGTGTTTATCTTTTAAAGGCATTAGATAGGAAAAATATAATATTTACATTTTTAAAAACAAATAAAAATTCATTTTTATTATTGTAATTTATTGAAAATCAATATTGTAGTTATAGTATAAAATACAATAAGAATAATTTTACTTATTGTATTTTGTACGATAATAAAATACTTAAAACATTTGCAGAACCCTATATGTTTATATATCAAAAATATAACATTAGATGTATGCCTTATGATAACACGTTTTCAAATCAGTTTAATATTCCTGTTGACTTTATTTATTTTTCCTTTAAATGCACAAGAGAAAACGTATAGTATTGGACGTGGAGGTGAAGCATTTTCTTACCCGTATGAGCATTTCACTTATATACAACCTCGCTTTGATCGTCAGGATCTGCCTTATGGAAATTTTTTCAATTCTTACGTCATTCGTGCAGGGAAAACATTCTCGGGAAGATATCATTTAAGGTTAGATCTGCCTGTGGTTGCAACAACAAAGACTCCCGACGGAAATATCTCCGGCCTTGCCGATTTTAAAGTACGACTGGCTCATACAACTCCTTTAACTGGTCAATGGTACCTGGGATATGGTTTGGAAGCTACTCTACCCACTGCAACAGAATCTGTTCTTGGAAGTGGAAAATGGCAAGCCAGACCCGAATTAGGTGTAATGTATTTCTTTGGACAACCGGATCATGTAAAAGGGAGTATTTTACTAGGAGCCGATTATCGTTTTGATTTTGCAGGACAATCGAATCGAAGCCATGTAAGTGTGTTGGGAATTTCACCAAATATTGATTATTGGGGAAATAAGTGGTATGCCGGTTACTATGCGACCTGGACATATGATTTCATTAATAAAATCTGGGATATTCCTATTGATGTGGAAGTCGGATATACCTTTATGCCCAAATGGACACTAGCTTTTGAATATATACAACCATTATTGAAAGAGCGAATATATAATTATGAATATTCTGCTAAAATAAGATATATGTTTTAATTATTTTTCAAAAATAATCGATAACTTTGTGCAAGTCACGAAGTAGTATTATAACATTATGAAATTGAGATCACTTGCATTAATTGCTTTACTTGCAATTAGTCTGTCTGGCTATACACAAGAAAAAACTATAGAACTTCCACTATCTATACAAAATGGTTTTAGCCCTTTCCCTGTGAGTTTGATGAGAATGTTGGATATTTCAGAAGATGACAATAGTATATTTAAAAACACATTGTTGAAAGTGTCGAAATATCCAGAAGGTTTAACCGATATGAAATGCGGCAATATCATTTCCGATATGTTTCAACATGTTTATCAGAATTACTTATTGGGTAATATACCGGAGGATTTATATATTAAAAGTAATGCTTACCGAATGTGGCAGGATATCGACACTTTAACCCTTTCGAGAACCCCTATACAAACACGATTAGCCTTTGCTTACGGAAAAGACAAGGATGGCATGTTAAAGATTGCGGTAGATGCAAATGGTAATCTTGATTTAAGTGATGACAGATTATTTACTCCATTAGAACGAGCTATAGCTTACAAAAGTACAAATCCGGGTTTAGATATATTGACACATTCTTTCAACGTTCCTTTTGAGATATTTATTCAAAACAAGATAACTCCTGTCAGTATTCCACTTTTTATATTGTTCGACAGCCAAGCCAACCGTTTTTCTGCTTTTTCATCTTTATATGCTACGACTCAGTACAAGGGAGTACAGATAGCCGTTGCACCGAACCGTCAGCCCCTATATCAAAGTCCACAGGGCATTAGTCTTACCATTACAGATAATCTGAAAAAAGGAGAGTTAGTAAAAGCAGAGGACATATCCGGAATTAACGACTACATTGAAATCAAAGATGAAATTTATAAGATCATCGGAGTCAATATCAATAATTTCACGCTTGTCCTGGAAAAAACAGGTTTGCCCAAATCGAATTTTTTTACTGCACAAGTAGGTTATAAGCCCCATCCGTGTCAAGGAGAAGAAATTACGACAAAATCCGCAATTTCGTTGGAAAGTTTAAAGGGAAAATATGTTTTGATTGATTTTTGGGCAGAATGGTGTGCGCCTTGTTTAAAAGAATTACCTCGTCTTAAAGAATTATATTCAAAAACCGACAGATCAAAATTTGAGATTATCGGAATAGCGGGAGGTAGTTCACTTGGTGGGATAAAGAGACTGATTAAGCAGCACGAAATCACCTGGCCTCAAATATTATCGGATGAAACGAATAAAATAACAGAAACGTATAGGATAAATGCATATCCTACAACTATTCTTATAGATCCTGAAGGAATTGTTATTTCAAAAGATTTGAGAGGCAAAGAATTGGAAGAAAAAATTTTAAGTCTGATTAATAAATAAAAAGATCTGTGTACAATGGAGTAGTTTTTCCACAAACTTCTCTATCTTTGTAAAGTAAACATTTTTAACCCATCAGATGGCAAAACGCTTTGGTACCATATTTCTCACTTCTATTATCAATATCATTATATTGATACATGTTGTGATACCTCACCATCATCATGGGGATGTGCCTTGTTTTAAACAGGATATAGAACAAAGTTGTTGTTCGCACGATCACAATGATTCAGACCATCACAATTGTACATCTCATCAACATTCCGATAAAGATGGTAGTTGCTGTATGTTTGAAAAAGTACTTCTTCTAAATGGTCAGAATGAAAAAAATGAACATCAATGTGATGTTTGTATGCATAATCACAATAACCAATTAATACAAGCAGTGTTACTTGTATTTAAATATGAATTTTATATCCCTGAAGGAGACTGGACTGAGAATCCGCCCTACTTAATAACATATCATTCTATTGACGCAAGCCGGATCTCAGGTTTGCGAGCCCCTCCTATTGCATAATAAATTTTTCTTAATTACTAAGCTCAAAATGGAGATTACTATCATCATTTTGATGCAATCAATTATTCAATAAAAATTTTATTATGAAGAAAATATTTTTTCTATTAGCTATATATAGCTTATTTATTATTTCCTGTGGACATAAACATTCTCATGAAGGACATTCACATGACCACGAACATGCTGAAACTGAGCATGAAGGACATTCGCATGACCATGAACACGAAGGAGAAGAAGGAGAACATGTACATTCAGAAGAATGTACCCATGATCATGAGAATGAGAGTGATTCTCATACGGAAATACCTGGAACAATTACTTTCACGAAAGCCCAGGCTTCCAAAATAGATTTCTCAGTAGAAAATCCTGTTTTTGAACCATTGGGACAAGTTATCAGGACTACGGCACAAATTGTTTCCGATCAGACAGATGAATCGATAATAGCAGCACGAACTTCTGGTATTGTCATGTTTGCAGGAGGTAATATTGTGGAGGGTAAAAATGTTGGTCCAGGCCAGGTGTTGTTTTATGTATCCGGTTCGGGAATGGCAGAAAACAACGTAAACGTACGATTAACAGAGGCTCAAAGCGCTTACACCAAAGCTGAAGCCGACTACAACCGTTCACAGGAACTGGCAAAAGATAAAATCGTGTCTGACAAAGAATTACGCCAAATTAAGAGTTAATAAGAGACTGCTAAAGCTATATAAGATAAATTGTACAAGAATATTTCGAAAAAATGTCAGAGTGTATACACTTC
>JAVBUX010000062.1:0-10411 GCA_031554915.1 Bacteroidales bacterium
TTATACTCGAAATGAAGATTGAAAACATCAATGAAAAAACCAGCTCTTTTGATATTGTCGATACTCGCACGAAGAAAGTTTTGTCATATAACAAAATTATGGTAAACAATCAAAATGTAGTAAGTACTCAATGTATATCTATGGTGGGCACCAGTTATGTTATTTTCAACTATGACAAGGTTAGTGCCTCTGGAAAGGAAATAGCAAACGTTGGCATTCCCGTAAGCACCCCGCAGAGATATGAATTAACGGCGGGCATCCTCAATATTATACAAGATAATCCTCCTGCATCGGACGATACAACAGTAAAAGAGGAGAAACCAACTATCAAGTTTAAGGGCGGGACATGTACCCATAAAAGCATAAATTATTCTTCTGAAGAAAAACGTTTGAGTGTGATTTTTCACTATATTCTTGACAAAAATGAGAGCACAACCGCATTAATGGCTTTAGACAAAGGGGTAATCGAAACTTCGGAAGGAAAAAGTTATAAGTCGGAAAAAGGTTCTTCCAATAGCGAGTATTCGCTTTACAAGCTGGATTATCATTTTCCTGACGCAATCCGACAAGGTATGTCTTTCAAATATGTGTTGAACGGACAGGAAATTCCAATTCCTTTCTGACATTATATTTTCAACTCGACATTTGCTTCAGTACCTATCCCTGGCTCCGAATAAATATCTATGATACCGCCAAAAGCAACAAGGCGAGCACACATATTTTTCATTCCCATTCCTTGGGATACCGTTTGTATATCAAAACCGGAACCATCATCCACAACTGAAAGATAAGCCGTATCTTTATCCATATTGAGATGAATTTCTATCCTGGACCCTTTGGAATGACGTAAAGCATTGTTTACCAATTCGTAGGTACAACGATAAAGTACCAGTTCTTTTTCCGGGTCAAACCGACGTTCCAACTCCGAACAGTAAAATTCTGCTTCGGGGATGGAACGGCAAAAATCGTCCAACGCTACAGATAAACCCTTCTCCACCAAGATAGCAGGCATGATATGATGCGCTACCCGACGCAGTTCCACAATAGATTTATCAAGGACATCCAATGCTTTATTAAAATAATCCGATTCCTTGTTTTCAATAGTGGAATCCGACTTCATAATATTCATATTGTTTTTCACCACCGAAAGCATAGCGCCTACCCCATCATGTAAATCACGGGCAATGATTTCCCGCTCCACTTTCTCTGCAGCTAAAGCCGAACGAGCAGTAATCAATTCTTTTTCCTGTTCCAACTGTCTGATTTGTTGCTCCGTCAATTTTTGTTTCAAATGATGACGATAGTATAAAAGTACCATTCCTAACAATAAAGTTGTAACAATAGAGGCTCCTAATCCCATATATAATTTTTGGTCTTTTTCCAAAGCAGCAATGCGTATCTCTTTCTTTGCAGTCTTATATTCGACTTCCATACTTGCCATTGTCTCACGGAAATTTTTATCTGTATTCAGTTTCATTTGATTGGAGTGAACTTGAAAATAGTGATATGATTGTTCTTTATTTCCGGCGAACAATTCGGCAACAGCCATATTGTATGCAATATTAGGATTCAATTCTATAGTGGAGGGATTAGTTTCTACGGCCTTCAATGCATACTTTTTAGCATCGTCATACTGTTGTAATTCTAAATAAATATCCGACAAAGTAGCCAATACTTTGGCCAATACTGACACATCACCATCTTCCTCTGCATACGTAAAAGCGTTCTCTGCACATTCTATGGCTTTTGCATACGCTTTCCGGTTTAAGTGTACTCTTGCCAACCCTTCCATCCCATAGGATTTATAAATGACGATTCCTCCTTCATTTTTTTGGAATTGATAAAGTGAATCTGCAACTTCAAAGGTATGTAACATATTTTCCTCAGCAAGCTCAAGTTCATCCCTTTCCAAATGTACGACACCCATAGTATAGTATATTTGAGGAAGTATATAGCATAAACTAAGGTCTCCTATTTCCGGATATTTTTCGAGGGCTTGTTCCGCATAATAAAGGGCTTGGCTGCAATTGCCTATACTATAGTAGCATTCACTGAGATTAGCCATTGCCCTGATAATATTAGACCTCTCACCTATTTTTTTACTACGTTCTGCAATATCCAATGCTTCCTGATAATATTTCAACGCTTCGGAATATTTTCCGTCTAAAACATAAGAATTGGCAATGTTTACCATGATACGCCCTCCCTGATATTTTTCCCCGCCCGGGATCTTCAGCGCTTCTCTCAGATAAAAACGGGCAGAATCGGTATTTCCGTTTTTATTGTACAACACCCCTATTTGGAAGAGGCTCTCTATTTTTTTCTGATTCGTCTGTTTCGGTGAATTCAATTTGCGCAATGACATCTCAAGCTGCAGCCTGTCTGTCTCATTTATTTGTTGGGCAGCAAGTTTACCTCCGCCAATCTGTATAAACAGTATGAAAAAACTTACATGTAAAGAACGGATAAAAAAAAACATAACAATATCGTTATTTTATTCAACAAATCCCTTTTTTCGGGCATTTGCAACAAGTTCCACCGGATTAGATGCATTCAGTTTCAAGTTCAATTTTTTACGGAATGAGAGGACAGTCGAAAGAGCTACTCGTAATTGACCTGCAATTTGTGGATTATTCATCCCGATGGCAACCATTTGCAAAACCTGCTTTTCACGTGGAGTAAGGCTGACTGCCATTTGGGTTGTTTTTTGGATGATCTTTTCCATTTTCTGGCTGACATAAATTGTGCCGTTTGCTACTGCATTAATTGCTTCAAGCACCTCTCCCACCGCTTCGTTTTTTACAATATAGCCAGAAGCTCCATTTTTCAACATGAGCATTACACTCGAATATTCATTATGTTCCGTCAGAGCAATAATTTTCAATTCAGGGTACAGTGTGTGTATTTCGGCACAAAACACAATTCCGTTACCATCAGACATGTTGATGTCGAGCAATAATATATCAGGCAGATTTGATGTCAACACTTTCCGACATTCCGACAACGCAAATGAAGAACCTGTGACGTGTGCAATACCTGAATTATTAATTACCGGGATCAACAATTCGACAACCATTTCATGATCGTCAGCTATATGTACAGTTACCATACTCTCTATTCTTTAGTTTTTGCAAAATTAATCATACTATAAAAATTATCCATCCCCTGATCAGGGGATAAATATACTAAATTTCTTTCATAATTTTGCTTCAAATAAAATCAGTAACCCAATAATTTCAAACGACATGAAGAATAAAATTTTATTGGCTATCATAGCTTTAATGTGTTTACTTCCATTTCTGGTAGAAGCTCAGGAGGTCGAATTAAAAGCAGTAAAACCCAAAGGCGCCAGCAACTTCGGATTTGTTGACAAAAACGGAACATCAGTAATTCCATTCAAATACAGATTTGCTCTGGACTTTTCCGAAGGATTGGCTGCAATCACTGTTGGAGGTCGATTTGGTTTTATTGACAAAAACGAAAAGCTCGTTATTCCCAATAAATATTTTAACATTGGAAAATTTTCCGAAGGATTGGCTCCTGTTCAATCCATTGTGGGAACCAAAGTAAAATGGAGTTATATAGATAAAAAAGGAGATGAAATCATTCCAACCAAATATGATGTTGCCGGCATATTTTCTGAGGGATTCGCCCCGGTTATGTTGTTTGAAAAACTTGCTCCAAGATGTGGTTTCATTAACAAAAACGGAGATGAAGTCATTCCCCTTATATATAACGATGTACACTTGTTTTCTGAAGGATTGGCTCCTGTCATGCTAAATAAAAAATGGGGTTTTATCGACAAAAGTGGAAAGGAAGTTATTCCTTTCAATTATGATGGATGCATTGGCAATTTTCGCGGTGGGCTTGCTTTAGTTATGCTAAACAAGAAATGGGGATATATTGATAAAAATGGAAACGAAGTTATTCCTTTCATATATGATGATCCTACCTACAATTTTTGGGATGCACGTGCCACGGATTTTCTGAAAGGATCATACGGATTCGTAGGAGACATAGAAGTTGCTAAAAGTCAATTTATAACTGAAAACACATTCAATCGTAATAGAAATTTTTTTTTCGAAGGTTTAGTCTTAGTCAAATTGAATAAAAAATGGGGGTATGTCGATAATAATGGAAACGAAGTCATTCCGTTGAAATATGACGAGGCTGCGATCTTTTCTGAAGGCTTAGCTGCAGTCAAATTAGATAAAAAATGGGGATATATTGATAAAAATGGAAACGAAGTCGTAACATTGAAATACGATGAAGCCGAAAATATTTTCTTTGAAGGATTGGTCAGAGTCAACTTAAATAAAAAATGGGGATATCTTGACAATACAGGTAATGAAGTTATTCCCTTGAAATATGATGAAGCCGTCATTTTCTCCGAAGGACTTGCTGCTGTCAAATTAAACAAAAAATGGGGATATATCGACAAAAATGGAAACGAAGTCATCCCTCTCAAATACGAACGAGCTGAAAATTTCATGAATGGGCGTTCTCGTGTCCGGTTAAATGGTAAATGGATAATAATCGATGTAAAAGACAACAATTTGGGAGATATTGATAGCTCTGAAGAATAAACAGTAAAGGCGTGTAAAACACGCCTTTATCATTAATCTTACTTCTTTATACCGCTTCGTTCCATCAACGCATCTGTAGAAGGCTTTTGACCTCGGAACTTAACATATAGTTCCATCGGATCTTCTGTTCCTCCTTTTGATAATACATTTTCGTAAAATTTACGAGCGATTTCTTTACTGATCACTCCATTTTTCTTGAACAAAGCATAAGCATCCGCATCTAATACTTCGGCCCATTTATATGAATAATATCCTGCGGCATATCCTCCGGAGAAAATATGACTGAATGTAGCTGAAATAATTGCATTTTCAACAGAAGGAAGAACTGCCGTTTTCTTGAGCGCCTCACGTTCAAAATTACTTAATGATGCAGATATAGGTTTATTTATCGTATGATAAGCCATATCCAAATAACAGAAACTCAACTGACGCAGGCAAAGATATCCGGCATTGAAGTTAGCCGCATCCACAATTTTTTTCACTAAATCAGCAGGTATAGGTTCTCCTGTTTTATAATGTTTTGCAAAACCATCCAGATAAGTTTTTTCCAGTAGGAAGTTTTCCATAATTTGAGAAGGCAACTCCACAAAGTCACGGTAAACATTGGTACCAGAAAGTCCCGGATAAACGGTATTCGCGAACATACCATGCAAAGCGTGTCCGAATTCATGTAAGAAGGTTTCTACTTCATCGTAGGTAAGCAAAGCCGGTTTACTTTCAGTAGGGCGGGTAAAATTCATCACAATAGTTACATGAGGACGAATATCTTTTCCATTACGTACTTCTTGTCCCTGAAATGCGGTCATCCAGGCACCAGGACGTTTCCCTGCACGAGGATGAAAATCGGTGTAAAGTACAGCCAGAAACTCACCATTTTCTTTGAATACTTCAAACGCCTCAACTTCAGGATTATATACAGGAATTTTTGTATTCTTCTTAAAAGTAATTCCATACAATTGTGTAGCCAAACCAAAGACACCTTTCTTTACATTTTCCAATTCGAAATATGGACGTACCATTTCATCATTCAGATCGAATTTCGCATCTTTCAGTTTATCCGAATAGAATGACCAGTCGTAAGGCATCAGATCAATATTTTTGTTCTCTTTTCCAATAGCAAATCCTTGAACTTCACGATATTCCTGTAAAGCTGCAGGTTCGAAACCTGTCAAAAGTTTATTCAGCAGTTCATAAACATTAGCAGCATTACCAGCCATGCGTCTTTTCAACACCTGATCGGCATATGATTTATATCCCAACAAGTTGGCAATTGCCAAACGAGTATTTGCAATATCTATCACATTCTCTGCATTACTAAAATCACCACTCGAACAAAGGGTATAGTAGGCCAAATAAAGCTCTTTACGCAAATCACGGTTAGTGGCATATTTCATAAATGGGATATAACTTGGTGTTGATAAATCGATCAACCAACCTGTCTTCCCTTTTGCTTTTGCACGTTGAGCTGCAGCATCTTTCACATCCTGGGGCAAACCGTTCAGTTGTTTTTCGTCGGTCAACAACATTTCGTAAGCATTGGTTGCTTTCAATACATTTTGCCCAAACATCAGGGTTAACTGGCTCAATTTTGATGATAATTCACGATATTTATCTTTATCCTGAGCATTCAGATTTGCACCTCGATTCTCAAATCCATCATAAGTATCCTCTAATAACCGCATTTGTTCCACGGTCAGTCCAAGTTGATCTTTCTGATCGTAAACGGCTTTCACTCGTTTAAATAGTTGTTCATTAAGATTGATGTTATTGCTGTGATCCGTCAGCTTCGGCTGAACTCGTTGCGAAATGTTCATCATTTCGTCATTACTTTCCGCACTCAATAAGTTGAAAAACACACCACTAACCTTTCCTAAAGTCTCTCCCGAATACTCCAAAGCTTCAATTGTATTTTGGAATGTGGGTTTTGCTTTACTATTTACAATCTTCTGAATTTCCGCATCATGTAATTTCATGGCTGCTTCAAAAGCAGGCTCATAATCGGCAACCTTGATTTTATCAAACGGCACCGTTTGATACGGGGTTTTGTAAGTCTTCAACAACGGGTTCGCTGTTACTGTCATAGTAAACTGAATAAAAAATAAAACAATAATTAATTTAACAATTTTCATATCAAATAGTTTCTAAATTAGACCTTAACAACTCAAATACAGGATATTACATTCCAGAAGAGTCAAGTATAACCTTCAAATATTTATCCTCTTTGAGCAATTTCAAATTTTTCATATAGTAAACAATTACGTTGTTATCCTCAAACCTTTTGTAAGCAAACCCCCATTGAGTTTTGCTTTTGAAGTCTCTATACACATACAATAAGCATCCTTCATTCTTTCCCAACCCGCAATATGGAGAAGATCTGTGAGTCAAAATTCCACCAAGACTGGAATGAAGCGACTCTATCATAAACTTTTTCTTCTCAAATGCCCTCTCTTGGGATGTGATGCCTTCTTTGACAAGGTAATGAACATAACTTTCTATAAGATTATATATATCGGGTTTAATTAATATCATGGATTCGGTATTAATCGTCTTATAGCATCATCTATCCTATGTGAGAATTCCTCAAGAGTAATACAATCTTTAGATTCTTCTTCAAAACTTATTTGTGATTTTGGCACAGGGCTTCTTTCACAAACTACATTAGAAATATTCGTAAGATATTCCAATTCTTGTTCCGTAATAAATATTTCTTCCATTTTGTACTTGAATTCTAAATTTAAAGATAACACGTTTCTTAACATGAAGAGTTATTCTTCCGTTATACTTCCATAACGATGGTATTCGAATGATACGCTCTGTTCTTTCAGGTAATGCAGTAACTCCAAACACCCTTCGACCAGGGCCGGATTTGTTGCAACATGTTTACCCAACTCTGCAGCACGTTTGTAAAATGCATCAGATAACGCAGGACTGCATGTTCTTACACGTTCATAGGAATTCATTTCTTCTAGGAATGAGGCTTCTTCCTTTTCTATCAAATTATTTTTTCCCGTAGCTGCAATTTTTTTCAGCGACTCTAATTTGGTATTATTACCTGAAACACTGATAATCATTGGAGTCCGGGCTAATGAAGATGCTGTCAGAACCATCAGAATATCACACAATTCATCATTTTCATGGACCCTCAACACACAACTCCTAAGCGGACGATAGCGGAATATATTTTCTTCTCCAACCAGATGATTGACATCCCTTTCCTGAGAAAATTCATTCTTCCAGTTACGTTCATAACTTTCAAGTGCAGAATTAAAACGAGCTTTATCTCTTTCATCTAAAAAGTTCAAATAGGGTGAATTGGAATCTTTTACATTCTTAAACAATCCTTTTTCCCTGATTTCCACAAAACAAGAAACATAATTCGGACCTCCGGCTTTGATTCCTCCTCCAAACGCAGAACGCTTCATTCCTCCGAATGGCTGACGATTTACAATTGCACCCGTAATTCCACGATTAATATAGAGATTTCCGGCTTCAATCTTGTCTTTCCACAATTCACGTTCCGATTCATCAAGAGTCTGCAAACCTGATGTCAAGCCATATTCAGAGCTATTAACCATTTCAATCGCTTGTTCGAGACTATCGATACAAACCACCGATAATAATGGAGCAAAAAGTTCTGTTTTGAAAGTATAACTACCCGGTTTCACACCCCATTTAACAGTCGGTTTCAGGATATATTTCTTTTCATCCAAAAATTGCGGTTCTACGAGCCAGGATTCTCCCGGTTCCAGGTTTTCAATAGCATGGATCAATTTATCATTGGTATTTTCAATCATCGGACCAATGATATTATTAAACTCCCACGCACTTCCGGTCTGCATACTCGTAACCGCATCTTTCAACTTAGATTTGAACGACGGATCATTATAAATATCTTTATCAACCAACAAAAGCGAACAAGCAGAACATTTCTGTCCGGCATTACTGAATGCAGAACTAACAACATTCAATATCGCATGATCCTGATCCCCGCTTCCGGTGAGAATCATTGCATTTTTACCTCCGGTTTCAGCGGCCAACGGACATTTCGGATTATTTTCAAGCAAACGGAAAGCTGTATCAGTACCACCCGTAAGAATAACATGCTTTACTGAAGGATGTGATGTCAGATAACTCAAGGGTTCGCGACCATCACAACAAACAATTTGCAGGGCATCTTTAGGAACTCCCGCATCCCAAAAACATTGTACGAATTGCCATGCAATAGGATAAGCTGAAGTTGCCGGTTTTAAAATTACAGAATTACCTGCCGCCAGAGCTGCAGCAACACCCCCTACAGGGATTGCTAATGGGAAGTTCCAAGGCGGAATAACCATGATAATTCCTTTCGGAGAAAGTTCAACCGTATCCAGCTCTATGAATTTCTTCATTGTAATCGGATAAAAGCGACAAAAATCAATTGCTTCCGACACTTCCACATCACCTTCCATAAATGTTTTTCCGGTGATCGCCGACATACATCCGATAAGGTCACCACGTTGTGCTCGAAGGTTATAAGCCACCTGATGAAGTATTTTATTGCGCTCGTCAATCGATGTCTTACGCCATCCGGAAGCATCTTCCTCTGCATTCTGCATCAGTTTTTTGACCTCTTCCATTCCAGCTAATCCGACTTCACAAACACAAATGGTATCACCCTGACTACGATCGTAGAATTTCTTTCTTTTTTCCGAAATAATGCTCTCATTTCCTATTTGTACCGGAATAAGATACGGCGTATCCGATTCTTTTTTCATCCATTTTTTTCGAATATTTTCCGCCCATTTATGATTCGGAATCAAGTCAAAATTTGTATCCGGCTCATTATGAAACACTTCGATATCTTTTTCCGGTTCCGGAGAATTATTGCGATCCTGATTACGAAATGGTGTGGTTCTCACTTTATCTTTCAGTTCATAAGCTTGTTTGAACTGATCAAACAAGAAATGCCATTGATCCGAATCCGGTTTCAAGTTGAACGAATAACTCAGGAAGTTATCTTTTCCAGTATTTTCATCCAAACGACGCACCAGATAAGAAACTGCATTCAAAAAATGTTCATTTTTAACAACCGGAGTATAAAGGATAATCTGTTTATTCAACTTTCTCATTACACGAGGCAGGTGATTAGCCATTCCTTCAAGCATTTCGAATGTAACACAGTCGGTTACACCATTCGTTTCGCTCAATAAATGAGCATAAGCAATTGAAAAGAAATTATGAGAAGCGACTCCCACGTGAATAGCTTTCGCATTTTCAGGCTCCAATGCACGGTCCAGAATATGCAAATAATTGGCATCCACATCGATTTTAGTCGGCAATACCGGATTATCCCAGCCACGAAGAGAAGACACCACGGTTTCCATCTGAAGGTTAGCACCTTTTACCAGACGCATTTTAATCGGAGCACCACCCTCTTTCACTCGTTTATGTGCAAATTCAAGCAATTCCGTTTGAAAATTCCAGGCATCCGGCAGATAAGCCTGCACAACAATTCCTGCATTGTAATTCTTGAACTGAGGCAAACTTAAAGTTTCGATAAAGAGTTTTAGAGTCAGATCTGTATCTTTATACTCTTCCATATCCAAATTCACAAACTTAGAATGAGCTTTTCCTTTTTCATCAATATACGGAAAATCAATTGCTTTCTGATAAATTGCGATCAGGCGTTGACTTAAATCAAGCTTACTCTGTTCGTAATTTAACGGATGTATTTGGGCATAAATTCCTGATATCTTAATAGAAATATAATTAATATTCGGATCTTCAAGAGCTTCCAGATAGTGATAATAACGTTTATATGCTTCACCAACTCCCAGAACCACTTC
>JAVBUX010000133.1:0-3412 GCA_031554915.1 Bacteroidales bacterium
AAACTGATTGAATATATCGGTATTTGTAAATGCAGAATATGCCGACATCACTGCAGATTTAGCATCCGCCTCATTCGTAAAAAAGTTCTCCGGCGTTAAAGAGCTATACGGAGCCTGATCCAGGTCAACACACGAATGGAATCCTATTGTCAGGATTATTGATATATAAAATAATAATTTTTTCATGAGTATATTTTTATTATGTTTATATTAAAAAGTAAGATTCACACCAAACAATACCGTTTTAGCCATAGGATAAGCAAATTGGTCATAGCCCATAGCTATATTATTTTGACCATAACGACTTACCTCCGGATCCAAACCACTATAATTGGTAAACGTAAAGAAGTTTTGCAAAGATCCATACACACGAGCAGATTGGATCAGCTTTGTTGATTTCAGGATTCTGGAAGGCACTGTATAACCCAAATTTATATTTTGTATTCTCAAGAAAGAACCGTCCTCAACCAAATAATCCCATGAGCGAGAAGTTAATTTAATGGCTACTGCGCGAGGAATATTGGTATTCTGGTTATCTTCCGTCCAACGGTTCAGGATCGTACGAAACTGGTTTGTATTCCCCTCCATTCCTTCCATTTCTGCTTTCGTTGCATTATAGATATCATTTCCGACCGAAAATACAGTAAATACACTCAGGTCGAATCCTTTATATGAGAATGTATTCGTCAACCCTCCGAAAAAATCCGGTTGAGCACAACCGATAACTCCACGGTCACCTTCATCAATAGACTTATTACCATTCAGATTTTTGTATCTGATATCTCCTGGTTTAGCATTCGGCTGTGCAGAAGCGGCAATATCATCAGTTGTGCTGAAAATACCGTCGCCATAATAACCGTAGAAAATTCCTAATGGTTGACCAACGATCAACATCCGTGAAGTTTCCAAACCAGCACCTGTACCAGTAGGACTATCCGGCTGCATCATCTTGACATCACCCAAACTTAACACCTTATTTTTGTTGAAGCTGATATTGAAATCAACATTCCAGTTGAAAGCTCCCTTAAACGGAATTGCATTTAATCCGAACTCCACACCTTTATTTTCAACTTCTCCAATATTTTTTAGTCCTGCATCATATCCGGAACTGGATGGTAACGTAACTTTCAACAACAAATCCTGTGTTGTTTTATAATATAAATCTGCCGAGAAATTAAGACGATTATTCAGGAACCCCATTTCAACACCGAAATCTGTTTGACGTGTTGTTTCCCATTTCAAATTGAAGTTTGCCACTTGAGTAGGTCCATATCCCATTACTTTGACTCCGTTCAACGAGTACGATTTCTTACCTAATAATGCCATAGACGGATAAACACCGATTCCATCCTGATTTCCGGTCCAACCGTAACTTGTTCTGAATTTTAAGTTACTGAAAACGCCCAAAGATTTGATAAAATCTTCTTCATAAGCCCGCCAGGCAAGAGCAGCAGACGGGAAATATCCCCAACGATTACTTTTTCCAAAACGCGAAGATCCGTCTCCACGCAAAGAAGCGGTGAACAAATATTTTTCATTATAATTATAATTGAAACGACCAAAATAAGACAGCAGAGCCCATTCACTAGTGCCTGAAGATGGAGCAATGGCCACTGTTCCTGATCCCAAATCGTACATCGCTAAATTATCATTCAAAAATTGTTGTGATTGAGCGTCAACACTCTGATCTTTTTGACTCTGTTGAGACAAACCTAACATGGCATTGATTCTGTGTTTGCCAAACTGTTCGGAATAAGTCAGCGTATTTTCATTCACCCACATATACGATTTGCTTGAAGTTACAGTCGCTTTACCATTGGTACTCTGACCTTCGGTAGTCGTTGTCGGAAGATATGATTGTTGATCTCCGAAAGCAAGATCGACTCCCAATGTAGTACGGAAAGTCAATCCTTTAAGGATTTGCCAGTCGAGATACAAATTACTCAACGATCTGAAACGTTTATTAAAATTAGTAACCTCATTTACTGTTGCAACAGGGTTAAAGAATATTTCCCCGATCATATTTTTATTTGTATAACTTCCATCTTCATTGTAAACAGGAATATTAGGCGCACTTGCTGAAAAGCCGGTTTGTTTACCATTCTGTCCTCCTAAAACTCCCAAGCCGGCTCTGTTACTATTGACCTGTGCCAATGAAAGATTCAATCCCATTTTGACAGTGGAAGAAATATCCCGGTCCAAATTAGCTCTTAAAGTGATCTTCTCCATATCAGTAGCTTTCACAATACCTTCCTGATCCATATAATTGATCGTAGTAAGAAAACGAGTTTTGTCATCTCCCCCCGAAACTGAGACCGCATAATTTTGCATCAAGGCATTGTCACTAAGCAACAAACCTTGCCAATCTGTATTCGTAGGAACTACATCCGGCTTATACACAGGGTAGCGATTATTTGCAGGTTTTCCCAGAGCTCTCCATTGAGCTTCGTTAGCAAAATCCTGGAACTCCGTTGCATTAAGCAGATCGTAGGTTTTCCGAGGGCTCTGTACTCCGGCAGAAGCATCAAATGAAACTTTAGTTTTCCCGGCAGCTCCTTGTTTTGTAGTAATCATAACTACACCATTGGCTCCACGAGCACCATAAATAGCTGTTGCAGAAGCATCTTTCAACACATCAATCGACTGAATATCGGATACTGCAATCGTATTCAAAGGACTTAAATCCGTTTGACTGGATGCCGCACTTGGATAAAGAGGCACTCCATCAATTACATACAAAGGTTCATTTCCTCCAGATATCGAATTACCTCCACGAATACGTACTGTGGACGATGCTCCCGGCATACCCGAACTTTGTATCATGTGTACACCGGATGAACGACCTTGCAGCATCTGATCAACCGATTTAATCATAGACTTATCGATTTTTTCTGTCGCAATAGAAGACATGGCTCCGGTAACATCTTTTTTTCTCATTGTCCCATAACCTACAACTACGACTTCATCTAATAATTGGGTGTCTTCTTTCAGAGTAATATTGATGTCGTTTCTTCCATTGACGACAATCTCCTGTGTCAAATAACCCAGATAAGAAAATACTAAGGTTGCATTCGGATCGGAAACAGCAATGCTGTATTTACCATTCACATCCGTAGTAACACCTTTACCGATTCCTTTTATGGTAACTGAAGCTCCGGCAACAGGCTCCCCAAAAGCATCTATAACAGAACCGCTTACAGTTGTTTGTTGTAGCCGTTCCGTAGGTGAGATAACAACAAAATGGTTGTCCATAATTTTATAACCAACAGAGGTATTCGCCAGGATAGCAGTCAATATTTCTTCTACCTGTTTATTTTTAAAGTTTCCGGAAACAACTTTATCCAGATCAATCAGGTCACTACTATAAAAAAAACGATAACCGGCTTCTTCTTCAATCGTTTTCAAGACCGAT
>JAVBUX010000222.1:0-6524 GCA_031554915.1 Bacteroidales bacterium
GTGCAAATAAGAAATAACTATCTAAATATATATTATAGGGGTGGTAATATTGCTAAAATTAACAGCGAGAGGAGTATTGAGTTTGACGAAAAATATTTCTGTTTGTCGGGGATAAATACGGATGGTAAGGAAGAGAAAAGAGGTTTGGTAGAGAAATTTAAGAAATACGACTACAAGTCCTATTTCGAAACAGCCAAACAGGTTATGGATAAATGGTTCAAGGAACATCCCAACCCGGAGCGCGATGAACAACATCTATTGGCGGTAGCGAACAAACATGCCCAATCAGATTATGCGATAATTGATGTTGAATATCAGGTCAGTATTCAAAGTGAGTTTAGCTGCATATTTATCCCGCAAAATAGGAGTAATCCGAAGAAGCCTCGGTTTGATATAATTGCTGTGAACAAGCGAGGTCAGGTCGCCGTTATTGAGCTAAAGAAGGGAGTAGGTGCATTGAAAAATACATCGGGACTGCAAGAGCATTTGGACTGTTACAATGCCTCTATAGGGAGAAATTACGCCCCTTTTATGGAGGAAATACAAAAAATGTTAGAGCAAAAACAACAGCTTGGCTTGGTGGATAACGCTGTAAATATAACTGAATCAGCTCCAGTATTTATGTTCGCCTACGCTTACAATGACTCCATTTCGGATGAGGAACAGATGCAGAAATTTACAAAAATATATAACAACATAAAATCAGACTCGCCTGTGCCTGTTATCTGGCTGGAGCGTGGATCTTATAAGTTACTTGGCCTATGAAAATCATCATCCATAGGGATATAGACCAGATTGGAGGCTGTATTACAGAAATATCTACCGCCAAAGCTCGGATATTGATTGATCTGGGGCAGAATTTGCCGGATGGCGAGGGGATTGTAGATGATGATTTGGCAAGCCGTGAGGCAATAGAGAAAATCACACAAGGCGTTTGCAGTATTCTATACCCACTATCATGGCGACCATTTAGGACTATTTTATTATGTACCTGATAATGTTCGGCAATATATAGGCAAGGTTGCCAAACGAGTCGCATTATGTAAACACAGGCAGCTTTCATATATTAAAGGTCGTGAGCAACAATCGGCAGACGAAATTACCAAACTTGAAAGAATGGGCGAACTCTCTTCCGGACAGGCAATAACTGTGGAAGGTATTAAGATAACTCCGCATTTCGTAAGCCACTCGGCTTATGATGCTTATATGTTCCTTATCGAAGCGGACGGTAAAAGAGTGCTACATCCAGGCGATTTCAGAGGGCACGGATATTTGAGTAAAGGGTTACTGCCTACTATTGAGAAATATATCTTATCGCGAGGGAAAGTCGATTTTCTGATCACCGAGGGAACAATGCTTTCAAGGCTTGGCGAAAAAGTAATGAGTGAGAATGAGTTGCAAACGGAGGCCGAGAAGATAATGACATGCTACAAAAATGTATTTGTAATGTGTTCTTCTACGGATATGGAACGGCTCGCAACATTCTATGCAGCGAATAAACGATTAAAATACAGACCGCTGGTGTGCGACCGTTTTCAAAAAAATATACTTGAAATATTTACAGAATCGGCCGGCGAGCATTCTCCGTTGTTCCGTTTTGATAAAGTCTATGATTTCAATCCGACCAATACCAAATTGTTGGATTGGATGACGGATAAAGGATTTTGTATGTTTGTCCGGGCAATTGACAAGTTTAAAGATTACTATCAGACACTTGCATCCCAATTAGACTCAAATGAAACGGTACTGATATATTCCATGTGGAAAGAGTACATAAATACCGATGGGAAACACGCTGTGCAACGAAATGTCGATTTCGTTTCCATGTTTCCAAATATGGAAAAGCTACATACAAGCGGGCATGCCTCCACAGAATGTCTTGCAGAAGTGTGTAATCTTGTAAATCCGGCTCTTGGAATAATTCCTATCCATAGTGAAAATTTTGTAAGCTATGCAAAGCTGCCAATTAAAGAACATTTACAGCAGATGATACTCACATCGTCAAATATTATAGGCGATGTAGAGATTGCAATACAAAAAAAGAAAGAAAAAAGGGAATAAATAAAAATCAATATGAGCAAAAAAGAGAAAATAACTGTACAGGGTACGGAAATAACTGTTATTTCGGAGAAGAATAACGATTATATTTGCCTTACCAATATGGTAAAAGGTCAAGAGAGTGAAGACCATATCCGTAATTAGATGCGCAACCGCAATACACTTGAGTTTCTCGGTGCTTGGCCCAATCAGGGCGAAACGGTGGGACTTACGCCCACAAAGATATTGCGTTTGAGTTTGGCTCGTGGCTCAGTCCGGTGTTTAAGCTCTATTTGATTACCGAATATCAGCGGCTTAAAGAGGTTGAAAACAATCCGATGCTCGGCGAATGGAATATAAAACGGGTGCTTAGTAAAGTGAATTATACGCTTCATACCGATGCTGTCCGTGATTTTATCATTCCCAAAATAGATGTAGAACGAGAGAAAGCATACGCTTACGCAGACGAAGCTGATATGCTGAACCTCGCTTTGTGGGCTTGTACAGCAAAGCAATGGCGGGAAGCAAATCTCGAATACTCAAAGAAAGGTTTGAATATACGTGATACGGCAAGTATTAACGAATTGGTTGTCTTAGCAAATTTTGAATCGTTTATTCTTCAATCGATTAAGTCAAATCGATGAAAATCTAAAATAAATTCAACTCCAACTGGGTATATTTCTTTTCCGGTTCATCATTAGCATTGCTGACTCCTAAACCTAATAGTCTCACAGGTTTTTGGCTTAAATCAACCTGTTTCATAATCTCTTTTGCGACAGGCCACAACTGTTGGAAGTTTATTACTTTACCTAATAAAGTCCGGCTTTTAGTGATTATTCTGAAATCCGAATATTTTACTTTAACAGTGACTGTCCTTCCGTGAAAATTTTCGGTATCCATTCGTTCCATAACTTCCTTCGTCAAATGGTAAAGTTCGACAGTTAATAAGATCAGATTATCTTTGTCTTTGAGGAAGGTGGTTTCTGCACTGACAGATTTGATGATCCGGTTAGGTTCCACCTCTCTTTCATCAATGCCTCTGGCATTCAGATAATAAGTATGTCCGGCTTTCCCGAATAGCCTGACCAATTCAGCTTCGGTGCGTTTCTTTAGATCGTATCCGGTAAAGATACCGTTTTCCTGCATCTTTTTGAGTGTCACTTTTCCAACTCCAAAGAATTGTCCTATTTTTAATTCTTCTACAAATTTTTCTACCTCTTCCGGGAGAATAACAAAAAATCCGTTGGGCTTTTTGTAGTCGGAAGCTATTTTTGCCAGAAATTTATTGATAGAAACTCCGGCAGATGCCCTCAAATTTGTTTTTTCAAAGATTTTTTGTTGTATTTCCCTGGCTATAAGACTGGCCGAAGGATTATTCATGTGATTAACAGTTACATCCAGAAATGCTTCATCCAATGACAGAGGTTCAACTAAGTCGGTATATTCAAGGAAAATTTCCCGGATTTGATTCGAAACTTCATGATAAACCTCAAATCGGGGAGGAACAAAAATTAATTGGGGGCATTTATTCTTTGCTGTCAGAGAAGGCATTGCAGAACGAACTCCGAATTTGCGGGCTTCGTAACTTGCCGCAGCAACAACACCCCGTGCTTCGGAATACCCTACAGCAACGGGTTTACCTCTCAATGCCTCGTTGTCTCGTTGTTCAACAGAAGCATAGAAAGCATCCATGTCGATATGAATGATTTTTTTCACATACGAAGGTAAAACTTTTTTGTCTATCCTCAATAATAGATCATTTATGTTTTCGTAACCAAATGATAAAACCGGTAATGGGAAGGGATGCGCCGGTCAGACTAGCCAGGAAGGCAATGATTTTTCCGAATATTCCTAAAATACGGCCATCATGTATGTCCAGATTCATCCGGCGGAATTTATCGGCGGCAGAAAGTTCTGCATATTTTCCACTGTAAGGACCAGTCCCTTCTAAGGGTTGAAGAGTGTATTGGTCGAAAAACAGGTTGTCGATATAGGTATAATACATTCCTTTTTTATGGGAAATACTCACTCTGAAACAGCCGGATTTATCATAAGGCAGGGTAAAATAAAGCGATTTGGAGTAGGGGGCGGAGGCTTTTACCTGCAGGTAAAGCTCATCTAGGGGGTATTTAATTAAAGATTGCTCTATTCCTTTTTTTCCGGATTCAGGAAGCGTATAAGCTTGTAATTGACGGCCTCCGTTGGTGGCATAATATACACCTTCACTGAACCAAGTCAGACTTCGAACCAATCCGGTAAATGCAATAATTATCAGGATCAGGAAGACATATCCTCCCAATACATTATGCAGATCGAAATTAATTTTAGAAAAAGAGGATTTAATCCGGATAGAAAATATATTTTTGATTGTCTTTTTATTCCATTTTTTAGGATACCATAATACAATGCCGGTAATCAGAGTTATCAGGAAAGTCAGAATACTATAACCGACAATTGGACGACCAATGTCACGGGGTAACCACAGTGATTTATGTCCTTCTATTATAAAATCAAAAAAGTAGAATGAATCTTTCTTTTTTTCTATGGTTTTGATTACTTTACCATCGTATGGGTCGATATAAATTGTATTGACGGCTTCCAGGGTGAAATAGTCTATAACAATTGCATCTGAAGGCTCTCCATAAGTAATGGATGAAGGTTTTCCTGGTAATATTGTCTCTGCTGTTTTTTCTATTTGCGAAGGCAACTGTATGCTTTTGTTTTGTACCTCCACTTGTCTCCAAGGTTCGGAAAGAGATGTGACCTCATCTTTAAATACATAAAGGCAACCTGTTATGCAGACTATAAAAACAACTACCCCGGAGAGTAATCCGAGGTAGAGGTGTAACTTAGATATTATTTTCCGGGTAATCCGATTCATTATTTTAATTTGAACAATCCGGCCACAAAGGTAGTTGAAACTTTGGCTCCTTTTTCTGCGGTTGCCGTCAAAGGATCAACTTTGTAGATACAAGTGCTTCCGTCTGCTGTGACTGGATAATATACAGAACCTCCGTCAACCAGGGCCGTAAATCTGCGTCCGCCGTTTCCGTTATGAACTGGTATATCATTGATGTCTTGAATTGTTTGTTTGTTCAGGTTTATAATACAGCATTTTAATGATTTATCAGTCCATCTGTCTGCTAATGTTTGGGGATTCAGAGTACAGACCTCTGCGAACACAAGGCCGTTACCAATATATTGAACGTGTGCCGGTTTTAATCCGCCCGACTTTGTTTCAAAATCAAAATAATAATTATCGAATTTGGTTTGTCCTTTTGGAATACGGATGAATGCTGCTTTTTTTGTACTCTGAGAGTATCCGTTGACAATGGCAGAGTTAGACATGATATACATATCTCCCGATTCTACGCTGAATATTCCGTTATAAGCGTTCCACGAACCGGCAGGACCAGTGCGGGTATCTTTCATGATTGTTTCCAGTTTCAGTTCCGGATATGAAAAGACGGCAACGTATGTCGTATCTGTAAATCCTGTTTCCCAGGTTGTTTGATTCATCGGGAGATAGGTCATGTATATCTTATTCTCGTTGAATACCAATCCAGAGATACTGGGCCAGTCTAAAGTCGCCAAAGGAAGGATTGATGCTTTTACTCTGCGAGTGATTGCGACACTGTTTATGTCAACAACATAGAACGTAATTGAATCTCCGCTGTTAGGGTTGGTCGGAATTTCAACTCCCAGCATTTCCTGCGGGGTAATTTGGGTAAATTCACTCAAAGTTTGGTCAAAAACAAAACTGCCTTTTTCTTGTAAGAACCCATTTGTATTGCGGGTAACTCCTTTTACATCAGTAACTCCTAGTCCTCCGATGCAAAACACGGTTTGGTTTCCTTGTTCATAATCGTGATAACCGTTTTGTTCAATTCCTTTTCCAATAGCATTGATATTCCCTTCCATCAGGTTCTCCGCAGATATCGTATAGAAAGTCGGACTTCCGTTGGAAATAATTCCCAGGCTTAATACATAAGGAGCGAACGGTGTTTCCGGAACTTCCAGCGTATCTTCTTCGCATGAAGAAAAAATAACCGATAGGATTAGGCTGGATAGTAATATTATTTTTTTCATTGTGTTTCTATAATTAATAAGTCATTACTTTAAGAAATATCTCAGTTTCAGGTTGAATGCTCTGCCCGGCTTTTGTAACCTGTAGTTGTCATAAAGTTTTGCATCGGTTAGGTTCGTACACTCTAATATGATATTATATTTTCCATTTTGGAGGGAATACCCCAATGCAATATCCTGAGATAATTGCTCGGGAATGAATTTCTTGGTTGCTTTGGCTCCTAGTCCTGGAAAAGATAAATAATAGTCGTGTACGTAATTAACGGCATAATCGACAGTTAATTCCGAACTTTTCAATGCGACGTTTTTGAATTTGAACCCAAGGTCTGCATGTCCAAAAAGATATGGAATATTCGGTAAACGTTGTTTGTAGGTAATATTTTCGGAAATTCCATCGCCTA
>JAVBUX010000118.1:0-5300 GCA_031554915.1 Bacteroidales bacterium
GTAATGATCTAAGTGAGATCATTTCACCGGATTTCCTTACAAATCTTTTACGTGGTTCTGATAACCTCCTTCGACTGTTACAATCTCCCGTTTAATATCTTCAAGTGAATGTCCCCAGAAAAGAGCGTAAACAAGTTTTTCACCGACAAAAATATCACTATACCCCATTATACCATTAGGAATAGCCTGGCCATCAGCATATTGAAAGACGGGCTCCCCTTGCTTTCCTTTAATTACCTTAATCAGTTTACCTTCTTTCAGACTATACAATTCTATAACTTCACCCAATTGTGTGACAATAGCCAAAACATCGTTATTCGGATTATAATCAAGAAAAGACCTCCATGCTTGGGCATAAGCTGCATCAGGAATGTTTTTGTCTCTCTGATCTAAAGGAATTTCCCCTCCACTTGCAACAATATCTCCCTGATTGTTAACCAAATGATATCGACAGGTTCCCGAATAATCAGTAACCACAAATGCCGAGTCATTATAAAAATCAAAGTCAAGGCTTCGAATTAAACGTTTATTCAACTTGATTACACGGTTAAAGTCTTGGTTAAAGCAAACGATTTGATTTTTATTAGCATCTAACATCCAACAATTGGATAATTTGTCGATACAAATATTTTCTGAATCCAACAGTTCATCCGGAGCCCCCCCCCGTTTCCCAAATGAAGCAACATACTCCATCGAAGGATATCTGAACTGATGGCAATAATTTTCTATCGCATGAAGATCCATTATATATACTACTGAATCAACTAAACGAACTCTAAAGGGATAGCGCATTTCAACCCCTTCGAATATTTTATGCTCTGACACCAGTTTTTCTTCTTGTGGGAAAACAGATATCTTAATATCGGAAGATCGTGAACAACTTAAAATAAATAAACAGAAAAAATACAATATGTAATTGTATGATCTCATTAATTTGCAACCCTTTTCACGAAATACTTTACTTTTACACTAATATCACTGGGGCAAGAAACAGCTCCAGGGTAATAACATGTCACATCAACTTCACCACCACCTTCATTCTCAGCCAATGCCTCTATATTATTTCGCATTTGCAAAGATGGAACCGGTTGATTTTGGCCCACCGACAATTGGGCTTTAATTACTCCGCCAATAAGCATTAGAGACAGAAAGAATATCAAAAAGATTTTTTTCTTATTCATAGTTCTTATATTAAAAGTTAGTACTTTTGTGTACAAAGAAAACATATTTTTTTGGTACAATTACAAGTAAATTATCATTGAATTCTCACTTTTTTCGATCTGCAACATTTACTTATGAATAAAAAAATTAAATACCTCAAGTTAATAACAACCATTGCTGCATCTACAATCTTACTGCTTCAATGTTTTTGGATTTATAATATGTACTCTTCCTACAAAAATGAACTGGAAAGTGATATGAATAATATATTAGATGATTCCATATATATGGAAATGTCTAATAGAAATTAAAAACTGGGGGGAGCCCTTGCTTACAAGTCTGCAACAATTCCTCCTGAAGCTTATAAGCAAAAATATATTCGCAGAGAAGTAGCTACTGAAGATTCAACCTTTTATGTTTATATAGACCCACGGGACCCAAATTCAAATTTTAAAATTTTGCAATATTTGTTGAAAGATCTGGAAAAAATCGATATTTATTTTTTAGACAGTATCTTTGTCTCTGAACTCCAAAAAAAACACTACCAAATAAACGAAAGCTACATCGAATATTTTGACTTGAAGAATGACACTCTTATTGAAAGTAATGAACCCTCCGGTTGGCATTATTTTTCCTGTTCGACGAATATTATTCCCATAGATATTCTCAACTCTCTCGGGGTCAGGGCGCATATCAGTTCCCAATTCCCTGCGTTCCTCAAACAAATGTTACTACAACTGATTCTCTCTATAATATTAATTGTCATGGCCTGTTTCTGTTTATTTTATCTTTTAAAAACCATTTTTACTCAAAGAAAAATAGAAAACTTACGACAAGACATGATCAATGCCATGACTCATGAATTCAAACGTCCGATAGCCAATGCCAGAGGGATGCTTAACCTTGCCGAGATTTACCTGAATTCCGGCTATTTACAAAATGTAGGAATAAATATTAAAAAAGCAGATTTTCAACTGGATCGTCTCGCCGCCTATAAACAGCAAATATTGGAAATCAATAGAAACGAGAGTCTTCTTCAATTGGATCTAAAGAAAATCCATATTGGGGCGTTTATCAAAACTTATCAAGAATCTTATCAAGATGCTGCAAACATCTTTATTTCGATAGACACTCCCATTGAATATTTCAAAGCCGATGAAATTCACTTTACAAATGTAATGGACAATCTCATTGAAAATGCCATTAAATATTCAGTAGAAAAAGCAGAAATAGCGATTCGCATATACGATAATAATTCGAAACTAATCTTTTCTGTCAAAGATCAGGGCATCGGAATAAGTTCCTCAGAAAAAAAGTATATCTTTGAAAAGTTTTACCGTGTTAATTCCAAAACGGTAATGAAAAAAGACGGTTTTGGACTAGGACTAACATACGTAAAAACAGTTATTGAAGCCCATCAAGGACAGATAACTGTTGACAGCACCCCAGAAAAAGGCAGTACATTTAATATAGAAATACCCTTGTAACGCAGGAGAGAATGAAAAACAAAAAAATTCTCATCATTGATGATGATGAAATTTTCGATGAAGTTATAACGGAATATTTACTTTTAAAAGGATTTAAAGTTGCAGTTGCCACTGATGGTCTTTCCGGAGTTAATATGCATGAATCTTTTCGTCCGGATCTGATCCTTTTAGATGTTATCTTACCGGAAATGAATGGAGTAAAAGTAGCTGAAGTGATTCGGTCAAAGGACAAAATCACTCCGATTATTTTTATATCAGGTTCTGAAAATACAGATGAAGCTCAACTCCGATCTTTCTACTCAGGAGGAAACGATCATCTTGAAAAAGGTTTCCATCTGGATGTATTATACTGCAAAATTACGGATAGACTTAATTCCCGGATTATTCCGGAAAACAATATTTTCCAATTCAAACTGGGGAAGGAACTAGTGGAGATAAGCGACACTCTCCTTACATTTAACGGACTCTATATTAAACTCCTTGTACGTGAAAGCAAATTGTTAAAATCATTTTTCAACCACCCAAACCAGGCTATCAGCAGAGAAAAACTTATTGAAAGTGTTTGGAAATTTTGGTCAAAAAGCAATGACCACATGCTTAGCAACTACATCAGAAATATTAAACAAAAACTGGAACCATTAAATCATTTTCTTGATATCCAACCCGTTTACGGAACAGGTTACATTTTGCTGACTTACGATCCAAAACAAGAAAAGAAAAAGCACAAATAATTTCACAAAGTTTTTGTCCAGAAATGCATATCGGGTTCACAAGGCTTGAATTCACAATTCTTATACAATTGTTGTGCAGGAAGATTATCATATCTAACCTCCAACGTAATCTTACAACAATCACGTTGATTCGCAAGTTTTACGACACCATCCATCAGACTCCGGCCTAAACCTTTACCCCGGTAATTTCCATAGACCACAAAATCATGAATATACAAATATGGCTTTACTTTAAACGTAGAAAAAAGTTCAAATACCGTAGAAAAACCAACAATACTATTTCCATAATACAAAAGTAATACAACTGCTTTGGGATTAGCTGTCAACTCTTTCAGAAGCAACTCTTGCTGTCCTCTGTCCAATGGAGTAGCATCCCCCATAGGATCTTCCATGTAGTGGTTCAACAATTCAGTAAACTTATCAGTATGTTCCCGATTATCAAAATCACATAATTCAACCCGGATATTTTCTTCTTCCATTTTTTACAATTTGTGGGAAATAAAAAACGCCCCGAACAGGGGCGCTTATAATAAAGCCGCATCGTAGATATGACAAAACTCCGTATGACAGGATTTGAGTGCTTTACCGTGTTTGTAATCCGCCGTGCGAAGCATACCCCTAAGGGCGCGGCCCGCCATTCCCGGTAAGAGCTTGTCTCGGAATATTGTTTAATTTGATGAGTTTCCCAATCGACAAAATGCGGCTAATCCTTAAATCTTATTTTATCAGTTTACCTCTCTTGGTATAGTGCAAATATACATCAATTCTTTGTAAAAACCAAACTTTTTAACACAAAAGACTTACGACAATCCGAATTCCTGATGCAATTCAGGGATAATCACGTCTTTAAATCCTTTCTTCATCAAACGGGTTTTAAACTCAATTTGAACATCCGGTTCTCCGTGTACAATAAACACCTGTTTGACGTCATCATAATCCTGACAGGCCAAATATTGGCATAAATCATTATAATCGGCATGAGCGCTCATAGAATCAATCGTACGAATCTCTGCCTTTACATTGTAACGAGTCCCAAATATTCCGACTTCTTCCGGTCGTCTCTTTAACCGGGCACCCAGCGAACTCGGTTCACAGTATCCGATCAGAAGAATCGTATTCCTCCAATTCTCAATACTATTGGCAATATGGTGCTTAACACGTCCGGCTTCGGCCATTCCTGAGGCAGAAATAATCACGCACGGATCATGAGTGGTATTCAAAGCCTGCGACTCTCGCTTATCGGTAATGTATTTCAGTCCACGGAAATCAAAAGGATCATCATCGCGCCTCATTAATTTCTGAACGGATTTATTGAAACATTCCGGATGATTTTTTACTATTTCGGTAACTTTAGTTGACAACGGACTGTCCACATAATATTTCAATGCAGGTAATTTATCATCCAACTCCAATTCATTCAAAGCATAAAGCAACTCCTGAGTACGCCCCACACTAAAAGCCGGAATAATTAATTTCCCTTTTTTATTAACACATGTTTCCTGAATATTTTCCAACAATTTTGAGGCATAGGTTTCAATAGGTTCATGAATTTTATTACCATAAGTCGATTCAATAATAATATAATCAGCTTGAGGAAAAACCTGAGGAGAACGCAAAATTGGATCCCGATAACGACCTACATCGCCACTAAATGCGATATTCGTTTTTTTACCCTCTTCGGTTATTGTCACAAAAACGGTAGAACTACCAATAATATGCCCACCATCAAAAAATTGCACTTCAATATCATCATCTATTTTTGTGGGAATGTTATAATCAACAACCTTAAACCGATCAAACGTAGCCAAAGCATCTTCCTCTGTATAAAGCGGTTCCAACAGAGGGCGACCTTCTTCAAGACGCCTTTTATTCAACAGGTGAATATCTTGTTTCTGGATATGAGCCGAATCAAGTAACAACA
>JAVBUX010000080.1:0-5585 GCA_031554915.1 Bacteroidales bacterium
AAAGTCCTTTGTTACAACCTTCGCTTCGGAGAACTGGCTTCATTGGAAGAATTAGCCGCATTCATCAAAGAACACAATCCTGACATAGTAGCATTGCAGGAAGTAGATTGCCGTACTTATCGTGACCGCGCCCCCAAACAACATGGCAAGGATTTTATCACAGAACTCGGAGTCCGTACCGGTATGTTATCGGCATACGGTAAAACAATTCCTTATGCAGGAGGATATTATGGCATTGGTATTTTATCAAAACTTCCGTTGGCTAAAATAGAACGAATTTATCTCCCTAAAACAGAAGAAAATGGAAAAGAACAACGTGCAGTCTTAGTTGCAGAAGTAGAATATCAGGAAAACAAATATTTTACATTTGCTTCGACTCACCTCGACCACACCAATACCACAGAACGCCAGTTGCAGGTTAAAGAATTGAATAAGATACTGCTTTCCAATCCTTATCCTGTAATTGTTGCCGGAGACTTCAATGCACGCCCCAATTCCGTGGAAATTAATGAAGGTATGAACCCATGGAAAATGGTATGTAAGATGGAACCAACCGTACCGGCAAACGCTCCCCGTAACCAGATCGATTATATTTTCGCTTATCCGAAGAACAAATGGAATATGCTGGAAGCAATCACAATTCAAACACAACTGTCAGATCACTTGCCAATCATTTCTGTGGTTGAATTAAAGAATTGATTATTAATGAAAAAAATTGTTATTGCTATAGACTCTTTCAAAGGTAGTTTGTCCTCTTTAGAAGCAGGACAAGCTGCTTCTAAAGGAGTACAATCAGTATTTCCTTCATGTGAAACTACGGTAATTCCTATTGCCGACGGAGGAGAAGGAGTCCTTCAGGTACTGACTTCAGCCACAAAAGGACAATACATATCAGTACACGCCCACGATCCTTTAATGAACCGGATTGAATCCCAATATGCCATTTCCGGCGATGGGAAAACAGCATTAATTGAAATGGCCGCTATCAGTGGACTCCCACTAGTTCCTGAAAACAAGCGAAATCCGATGCTTACCACAACATTCGGAACCGGAGAATTAATCAAAGATGCTCTGGACAAAGGTTGCCGTGAATTTATTATCGGAATTGGAGGAAGTGCCACTAATGATGCCGGTCTGGGCATGCTACAAGCTTTAGGATATCGTTTTTGGGATAATCAGGGATATGAACTCGGACATGGAGGTCAAATAATGAAAGAGGTTGCCGAAATCGACTGTTCAAACATTCACCCGGCATTGAAAGAATCCCGATTTACAATTGCCTGTGATGTCAATAACCCTTTCTATGGACCCAATGGAGCAGCTTATGTATTTGCTCGTCAAAAAGGAGCAAATGATGAGATGATCAAAGCTCTGAATTCTGGAATGCAATTCCTCTCCGAAACAATCAAAAAATCAACAGGAAAAGATATTTCCAATCATCCGGGAGCTGGTGCTGCAGGAGGCTTGGGAGGAGGATTACTCGCATTTTTGAATGCGACACTCAAACCCGGGATCAAATTATTACTCGACACTCTTCATTTTCAGGAGAAAATAAAAGGAGCTGATTTTATTATTACAGGAGAAGGACGTGTTGACCGGCAAACTGCAATGGGAAAGGTCCCTTCCGGAATATTGGAAGAAGCGAAAAAACAAAATATCCCGGTTATCGTTATTGCCGGGGGAATTGAGGATGTAAAGGAAATGAACAATGCAGGTTTCTGTGGTGTCTTCTCTATAGTTCCCGGACCAATTTCTTTAGAAAAAGCGATGCAAAGCGATTATGCAAAAGAAAATATTACCAGATTAATATCACAAATCTGCAATATCATTCATACCACAAAACTTATCACTTTAAACTCATAATTTACAACTTATTATGACAGCAATAGGAGCCATTATCGGATTGGCAGTTACCATTTTTCTAATACTAAGAAAGTTCAATGCAGCATATAGTCTCATTTTAGGAGCTATTGTAGGAGGAATAGCGGGAGGTGTTTCTCTTCAAGGTACTGTTGCCTTGATGATCGAAGGCGTAAAGGATATCAGCCCTGCAGTTATCAGGATCCTCTCTGCCGGTGTTTTATCCGGAGTACTGGTCAAAACCGGAGCGGCATCACGCATTGCTCTGACAATTGCCAAAACTTTAGGAGAAAGTAAGGCCATCATTGCCCTGATATTATCGACATTCTTACTTACTGCTATCGGAGTCTTTATCGATGTTGCCGTCATTACAGTAGCTCCTATAGCCCTGGCAATCGGCAAAGATATGGATTACTCCAAAATGAAATTACTTTTAGCTATGGTTGTCGGAGGAAAATGCGGGAACATAATCTCTCCAAATCCCAATACAATTATTGCAGCAGAGAATTTTCACGCCAGTTTACCTTCCGTTATGTATATCAACCTGTTACCTTCTGTCATAGGATTGATTTTTGCTATTTGGCTAATCAAATTATTTCCCAATAAAGGAGAACGTATTACTGAATCACAGGAAACGCACGACACATCTTCCCTACCCTCATTTGCCGGGAGTATTGCTGGACCGTTAGTTGCAATCCTGCTTCTGGGCCTGCGTCCTTTATTCAACATTGTCGTCGATCCATTAATCGCTTTACCTGCAGGCGGTTTAGTTGGAATCATTGCTATGAAAAAGACAAAAATACTGAAAGAAAGTTTAGCGTATGGACTGGAAAAAATGTCTGTCGTAGCTGTTCTTTTGATAGGAACCGGAACTATTGCCGGAATCATTAAAAATTCAACTCTAAAAGATGTGATTTTATCCGGTTTGGATAGCATGCCACTTGGCGAGTCTCTTATCGCTCCCATATCCGGAGCCCTAATGTCTGCAGTGACAGCATCTACTACTGCCGGGGCTGCTGTCGCATCATCATCTTTTTCAGATGTCATTCTTGGAGCCGGGATCTCAGCTGTCTGGGGCGCTGCAATGATTAATTCAGGAGCTACGATTCTTGACCACCTGCCTCATGGATCATTTTTCCATGCTACTGCCGGATCAGTCGAAATGAATCTAAAAGAACGGTTAAAACTGATAGGATACGAATCTATTATGGGAGCCAGTCTGGCTATTGGCAGTTTTATTTGCCACTTTTTCATTTAAAAAAGAAAAGGTTGTCATCCCGACAACCAATCTTCATTGTTAACCTTAAATCTAATACCATGAAAAACACAGTGCAAAGGTAAACGATTTTATGTTATAAAACATAATTATACAACATATATTTTATTGATTTTAACTTAATTTAACTTTAATCGACTTAAAAACTAAGATTTAGTGTAATTCTAACACCATTTTTGTCAATATTTGCATTATGCAGGTAAGTCAGGCGACGAACATAATCAATCCGTAACAAACGGAAAATATTTTCCAGCCCGACACTCACCTCCATATACGGTTGTCTTCCCATGATATATGAATTCTCCGGAAACAAAAACAAATCATGATTGAATTCCGGATTATTGTCATCACGAAGCGACCCCATCAATGCTTTGAAGGATGTGACACCCCGCAATTTAAATTTACGGAGAAAATCAATGCGATTAAAAAGCCACCCATCCGAATGATACGCCAAATCAATAGATGAATACTGATCATTCATAAATTCGAGCGTATTCATCATACTGTACGACTCCGGTTGAATAGTATAAGTCTGGTTTGCATTTGGCAATATCAACATGGGATATGGAACATCACCCCACAATTTTCCGGCTTTGACTATCAGATTGATATGTCCGAAACCAGAAAACCAAAATCGTTTCTGTACGGATAATTCGGTAAAGACATACGAATAATCACCAAAGATTCCTTCCAAACCAAAACTTTGTTTCAGGGAAAAGACAGGCCCGTCACGACGAAGAATCATCCGGTTATCACGCCCTTGATAAAATTTTTCATTCATGGAAAAACGAAGCAAAAAACCTAATTCCGTAGCCTGATAATCGTTTATATTTATGACATTCCCATTGATAGTCTTTTGGAATTTAAGCGAACCTGCAGCCTCTTCCACCCATGATTTTTCCCACAATTTCATCGAAAACCCACTTGAATATTCTTTTTCATACCATATTTCCGCCTTACGGATATAGGTCATTTTATCGGCTTTTCCTCGCTTAAAGGAAAGAAATATATTATCCGGATCAGTAAAATAGTATTCCTGTCCTGGAGTCTGAATATCGTATTGAAATGTAAATCCGACACTATTCTTACGATATTCATTTTCGTGGAAAATTTTTGGATCAAAAGAGTATAAGACTGAACCAGAATACAATACCTCTTTATCTTTTGTTCCATAAGCCCCATATCCCTGAAAAAACCAATTATTGTCAAAATTACCTGTGGTGCGACCTCCTAAACGAAAACGATATCCTTCTACATCATTTCTACTGATTAAACTCCAGACAGGCCCTATATCAAACTTACTTTCTCGTTTTGATTTTCCCGTATAAGCATAATTATTTATCAGTATATCAACAAGATGGCTCCAGGTCTGATAATGGGGTATCTTTGAAGGCGTCTCGAATTCTATTTTTTTCACATTCAATTCATTGACCCTCAAAGGAATTGGCCTTGAGGTCTGCCAAAAAGTTTCCGGATAGTTTTCTGCATCCGGTTTTATAAGGACTTCATCATTAAATCCAAAATCTATTGGAGCAATAGTATCAATCTGATAATTATTATAAATCCTTTCACTCTTTGCCCGAAGAGCATATTTTACTTTAAATATGGATAATTCCAAATCCGAAAATTCTCTGGTCTTAACCCATTCTCCGGTTTTCAGAGTATTAAACTCCTGAGTGATCGTCATTTTTGATACAAAATTCAAATTAATATTTTCTAATGTACTTAACACTACTTTCTGCACCGGATAAGTCGGACCATTTATAATCCACAGATTTCCTTCAAACGCTAAATCCTGATCATTTTTAGGAGAAAAAGCCAGATTGATGTATTCTTTTCCTTTATAATGAATTGTGTCAACAATTCTGAAATTGTAAAATGAAATAGCCTGGTCGGACGATAAGGGACTGACAAACCGGCGAAACAACAGGTTTACCGCATCATCGGTTATATTGATCTGTTTCAATGCCTCTACAAATAGAGCATCAAACAATTCTGATTTAAAATTTTTATCCAAGCCATCATAACGTATAGCATTGACAATACTTTTACTACTATTGTGTTTTTTCCTGCGGTATTCATCAGAAAAAACCTCCCGTACCAAAAGTGTCAAAGATTTTCCATTTGCCACATTGGTTGTATCGATATATTTAAAAATAAACTTGATTTTATTGAAAATTTTTTCATTCACAAGAGAAGAATCAAGTTCCGTTGCCGAAATTACTAATTTTTCGTATTGATTAAATCGGTAGTAATCATTGTACTCTATATGATTTTGGCTTTTATTTCTTATAACATTTTCAATCAAATTCAGGGCAGATGTATCATTTATACTATCTTGAGCATTGACGTTTGTGAAAAAAAACATCACAAACGTCAATGTAAGAAGTAAGTTTAGGGTACACAGTGTACGGTAAACGGTACACGGTATGTTAATAATGACAACATG
>JAVBUX010000285.1:0-3916 GCA_031554915.1 Bacteroidales bacterium
TGCAGATACTTTCGGAGTACATGCAGAAAAATCTCTGTACGAAATTGAAGGAGGATTCACGATGATCAACCAGCAATTTGCTGAAAATGTCTGTTCCGAATACACCTATATGAACCGGGAAGAAGATCTTGGTTTAGAATCTTTACGTAAAGCAAAACTATCGTATCATCCGGCCATCTTGCTGGAGAAAGGGATGGCTACCGAAAAAAGTGGGTTATGATTCATATTCAATACGGGAAAGAGTTCTACAAAAAGACGTTAGTCGAAATGTGGAAACTTTGCTTTCCAGACGATACTCAGGAATTTCGGACTTTTTACTTCGATAAAGTCTATCAACATTGGGAAACCCTGATTGTCCTGAAGAATAACATTCCTATTGCCTCTTTGCAGATGATTCCTTATCAAATCAAGATTGGCAACAACATTTATCCTGCATCCTATATTTCCGGAGCAATGACCCATCCCGATTTTCAGGGAAAGGGATATATGGGAAAATTACTGAATTTCGCTTTTGAAGAAATGAAACGGAACAATATTCCGATTACATTTTTAGTTCCCCAGGAAGAGTGGCTTTTCGGTTTTTATTCCAAATATGGTTATCAGAGAGCATTCCCATGGCATTCTGACACAACATACTCAATAACAGAGGAGAAAACAGGTACAAATCGTTTTGCCCAATACAAAACTGAGGAAGCAATAGATTTGGAAGCTCTCTATGCAATATATGCTATCTATGCCAGTTTTTTGAACAAAAAAGAAAACGCCGTAATAAAAACGGTACAGCAATTTTCAAATATCCTGAATGATATTTTCCTTGACAACGGAACTGTTTTTATCGGTAAAAATGAAATAGCACTGGCTGTTCCCGGTGAAAATAAATCTTCAATAATATTGAAGGAATGTCTTTGCGAAGCAAACATAAAAAATGACTTTTTATCTGCTATTGCCGATTTTTCAGGAAAGAATGAAATCATTGAAATAAACGGTCCAACCGGATCATTCTCTCATTATTGGGGTATGATACGGGTTTTAAACGAAAAAATAAATGTCCCTCAGGATATTTATATGAATACAATGCTTAATTAATCATCGATTTGATGCCTCAAAAATATAATTACTCCCAGATAATTAAGATTGCTTACCCTATCTTTCTAACCTTACTGGTACAAAATCTGATACAGGTTACCAGTACGGCCTTTCTTGGCCATGTCGGAGAAGTCGAGTTAGGAGCTTCTGCCATTGCCGGAATTTTTTATATTGTTTTGTTCATGCTGGCTTTTGGTTTCAGTACGGGGTCTCAAATATTGATTGGCAGACGTAACGGAGAGGGAAATCACAATAAAATCGGAGAAATTGTAGTACACGGATGCATTTTTCTGTTCCTTTTAGCTCTGATCCTTTTCTTTTTTACAAAAACTTATTCAGATACCATTTTAGGGAGCCTTTTAAGTTCAAAAAATGTTCTGGAAGCAGCTATCGATTACCTTGACTGGCGTATTTACGGACTTTTCTTTTCTGTAATCAACGTTATGTTCCGGGCATTTTATGTAGGAACTACTAAAACAAAAGTATTGTCTTTCAATGCCCTTCTAATGGGCGTTGTAAATGTAATACTGGATTATCTTTTGATTTTTGGAAACTGGGGATGTCCAAAACTGGGAATCACAGGGGCTGCGATTGCTTCTGTTGCTTCTGAAGCCGCATCTGTATTGTTTTTCATCATCTATACTCTGACTACTGTAGATCTGAAAAAGTATGGTTTCACATTGATTCAATTTAAAAATCTGAAAGTAGTCAAAAATATATTGAACATTTCTCTTTCACTGATGATTCAATATTTTTTATCACTGGGAACATGGCTTTTCTTCTTTTTAGCAATCGAACACATGGGAGAAATGCCACTGGCAGTCTCCAATGTAATCCGAAGTGTGTATATGATCATTTCAATCCCGATCTTTGCATTGGGTGCGACAACAAACACTCTGGTCAGCAACACCATCGGAGCAGGAGATAAACACGAAGTTATTCCACTACTTTGGAGAATATCAAGGATGAGCCTGTTGGTAACAGGGGTACTTATTATCCCGGCTACACTATTCCCAGGATTGGTTTTATCAATTTATTCCTCCAGTACAGATCTGATAAATGCCTCTATACCATCTTTATATGTAATTTTAGCAGCACTTCCGCTGATTGCTGTTTCCAGCGTTTTTTTCAATTCCGTCTCAGGAAGCGGAAATACCCGTACAGCCCTGATTATCGAAATTGTAACTCTGGGTGTTTATATCGCTTACATGTGGCTTGTAACGACTCACCTGGAAGCTCCGTTATCTATCTGCTGGACCACAGAACCTGTTTATTGGGGAGGTATTTTCGTATGGAGTTTTATTTATATGAAACGAGGAAATTGGCAAAATCGAAAAATATGAAAAACATGCACAATAAACTTATTATTGGAGGAATACTTAGTTTAATCTCTGGCATAACATCCGCAGGTAACGCAGAAAAACCGAATATTCTTATAATCTATACAGATGATATGGGTATTGGCGATGTCTCTTTTTTGAACAATGGATGGGTTAAAACTCCAAATATAGACAAATTGGCATCGGAAGGACTGGTAATAAGTAATTACTATACATCGTCTCCTGTTAGTTCTCCTTCCCGGAGCGGCCTGACAACAGGCATATTTCCTACAGAGCTGGGAATCACATGCTATCTTAACACCCGTGCAGCAAATGCCAATTGTGAGCAATTTGATTATCTGGACCCGGAAGTCCCAACAATGGCAGACTTTCTTAAAAAAGCCGGCTATAAAACAGGACATTTTGGTAAATGGCACATGGGAGGAGGACGTGATGTGACAAATGCTCCTCAAATAACAGAATATGGCTTTGATGAATACAGCAGTACCTATGAGAGCCCGGATCCTGACCCATTACTTACAGCAACAAACTGGATCTGGTCTAAAAAGGACAGTATCATGCGTTGGAACAGGACAGCGTATTTTGTTGACAAAACACTTGATTTCTTAAAGCGCTATAAGGGGCAACCTTGTTTTGTTAATCTCTGGCCTGATGATATGCATGATCCATGGATACAGGATAAAGCTGCTATGGAAAGCGAGAATACCTGGACAACACCTCCTAACTTCAAGGCTGTGCTTGCTGAATACGATAAACAGATCGGTCGCCTGTTGGATGGATTAGCAGAACTCGGCCTCGAAGAAAATACAATAGTAATATTTACCAGCGATAACGGACCTGCACCAAGTTTCGACCAACAACGTACCAATCAACTACACGGATTGAAATGCAGCTTGTACGAAGGAGGCATACGTATGCCGTTCATTATAAAATGGCCAAAGCAGATAAAAGGTGGTAATATCGACAATAAAACAGTTTTAAACGCGGTGGACCTTTTACCTTCTTTATGCGCTATTACCAATAGCAAACTTCCCAAAAGCATTCGTTTAAGTGGAGAAGATATGAGTAAAGCACTTTTGGGAAAACCGGAATTACGTAAGAAGGATATGATGTGGGATTTTGGTCGCAATGATTATTTCAATTATCCGCGAGGGAAAAATAAGGACCAAAGAAGTCCCCATTTAGCGATTAGAAAAGGAAATATGAAATTGTTAGTAAACTCCTGGGATGAGAATTTTGAGTTGTATGACCTTTCTTCCGATCCGAAAGAAACTACTAATATCGCAAATCAACATCCTGCTTTAGTAAAAGAATTATATGCAGAACTAATAAACTGGTGGGACAAACGTAAGCTTCCTAGGTAATTTCAATATTTTTAGCTATTTTTGTGCTCAAAATTAAAGAATTCTATATCACATGTTTGAAAATTTAAGTGACAGATTAGAACGATCGTTTAAACTGTTGAAAGGTGAAGGAAAAATCACCGAAAT
>JAVBUX010000070.1:0-6873 GCA_031554915.1 Bacteroidales bacterium
ATTAAAGAAAATTTCTATATGACCGTGTTTTGGATTGGTTTTATGTCAGGCGGCTTTGGAATGATCTTTAGTCAATATCTGTTTATGTCAGAATCCTCCTATTTTGATGGGCTAATATGTAGGAAACATTCCTTTTTGAATCTTATGAAAGCGAAATATTATTTTTATCTGGTTGTTTCGGCCATAGTATATCTTCTATTGATGTTGCTTGTATGGTATAAAGGAATTTTATCGTATCTGCTTGTGACATCGGTTTTTGTTTATTATGTTGGATTGATATATTGTTGTTATTTCCAATGTGGAGTATATAATAAAACGTACTTCGATCTTTCTGATTCAGGATTTATGAATTGGAAGAATTCATCTTCGAGTATGATGGTGATTGGGTTTGGGGCGATGTTTATACCGATTGGCCTGGTGGTTATTATCAAGTCTTTTATCTCGGAAGAGGTTGCTTGCTACTTTATGTTGGCTGTCGGTTCGTTATTCATTTTAGGCTCAAATTATTGGCTGAAATGGACTTATAATCGCATGATGAAAAGGCGTTACATCATCATGGATGGATTTAGAAATTAGTCTGTGTAAATTTCTGAGTATTAGATATATTGTGTTAATGAATAAATAAAATAATATGGAAGTACAAATCAAGGATTTAATCAAAAAATTTGGTTTGAAGGTTGCGCTTGATATCCCGGAATTAAATATTCCTGCCGGGGAGCTTTTGGGCCTTGTTGGAAATAACGGAGCCGGTAAGACCACAATGTTCCGGTTGATATTGGACTTATTGAAAGCTGATAATGGTTCTGTGCAGAGTAAAGGAGTTGATGTTTCCAAAAGCGAGAATTGGAAGTACTATACCGGTTCTTTCATTGACAATCGTTTCCTGATTGAATATCTGACTCCGGAAGAATATTTGTATTTTGTCGGAGAAGCATACGGTATTAATCGTGTAGAAGTCGATGAACGTTTGCAGGGATATATTAAGTTTATGGGTAATGAAATCCTGGGGCAAAAGAAATATATCCGTAATTTTTCTGCCGGAAATAAGCAAAAAATCGGTATTATTGCAGCGATGCTGATTAATCCGGAAGTCCTGATTCTGGATGAACCATTTAATTTTCTGGATCCTAGTTCTCAGATCGAGATCAAGGATTTGATTTTGAAGTTGAATAAAGAACGAAATACTACAGTTTTGATTTCCAGTCATAATTTGAACTATACTACAGATATCTGTAGCCGTGTTGTGCTGCTGGAAAACGGACTGATTAAACGAGATATAGATAATACGGGCGGAGCGGCGATAGCAGAACTGACCGATTATTTTATGGGCGTGGCACAAGGGTAACTAATAGTTACCCTTTTTCTTCCCACATCCTCTCTATCTCTTCCAGAGATTTTCCTGTCGTCTCCGGAACTAAGAAATAAGTGATTAATAAATAGGGGATACACATGAATCCAAATAACCAAAAGACCCCGGAAGCCGATAATCGGGTAGTTAACCAAGGTGTCAATTGTCCGATCAGATAAGTGCCTACCCACAACGAAAAACCGGCAATAGACATTGCTGATCCGCGTACTTTAACGGGATACATTTCAGATAACAATACAAAAATGACGGCGCTGATGGATATTGCACTACTGAAAACATACGCCAGTATCAAGCCAAATAAGATCCATGTAGAAATTGCCATTCCGGAAGATACTCCGTAGAAAAAGAGTCCAATGCAAAACAAAAATGCTACCATTCCGGATACTCCGATATAAATCAATTTTTTCCGGCCTATTTTATCGATTACAAACATGGCTAAAATAGTAGAAAGGACATTGACTAAACCGACCCAAACTTGTAGGTCCAGAGAGGCTGTTTTTGCTAATCCGGCTTCTCCCAGGAATTTAGGACCGTAGTAAAAAACCGCATTGACCCCCATAAACTGACCTAAAATAGCCAGGCATACCCCAATGATTAAAGCGGTACGAAAACCCGGTTTTAACAATAATCGCCAATCAGACTTATCTTCCTTGCCGATGATTTGATGTAAGTTTGCAATTTCTTCGCGAGCTTTGTCATGCGAAAAGATTCTTTCCAATATTTTCAAAGCAGAATCATCTTTGTGTTTTACAACTAACCATCGCGGACTTTCAGGGATGAAAAATAAGACTATCATAAATAAGAAAGCGGGTAGGGCTTCCATGCCCAACATCCCCCTCCAAACCTGATCGTTGATGATTAATTTTAGAAATCCCGAATCATAAATAATGGACTGAGACCATTTTAAGATAGCAGAATTTGCAAGATAAGAACCTAATATACCTATGGTTATCGCTAATTGATAACAAGAGACCATACGTCCCCGGTAACGAGGAATCGATATTTCGGAGATGTACAATGGGGCAATGATAGAGGCAACTCCGATCCCTACACCGCCAACAATACGATAGATAACCAGTTGATCGAACGTTGAATAAAAAGCGCAACCGATCCCCGAGGCGAAAAACATGAAGGCAGCAAACATCAGTACGGGTTTGCGACCAAGGAGGTCGCTTAATTTACCGGCCAGTACGACTCCGATGATAGAACCTAAAATAGCACAACCCACATACCACCCCTGCTGGATATCGGTAAGAGAATAAAATGCTTTTACGTCTTCAGTTGTTCCCGAAATAACGGCAGCATCATAACCAAATAAAAATCCTCCCAAGGCGGCAATAATGGTAAGAAAAACAGCGTATTGAATATTTTCTGTGTTTTTCATGATTTTCCTTTATTTGTTCATCTGTTTGCTTTCTAAATTTGGAAATATTCTCTGTAGCGGTCGTAGAGGTGTCCTGCTTGTAAATAAGCGGATTGAGGACTCATAAAATGTGAGAACTCAAATGTGATTGCTTTATCGTATCCGGCGCGGGCTGCAGCTTCTAATTTCATTCGCAGTTTGTCAAATTTGATCGGGAAAAATTTGATTGGCATATCACGATCGAATGATTCTGCATTTGTCCAGCATTGCATTCCATATTTATCCGCCATTTTTTTATTCACTTCGAAGAAGGCATCCAGCTCATCATAATCGATATGTCCGTCCTGAAAAGCACAAGCATCCACGGCACCTTTTATTCCGTCAAAAATTTCACCCCATTCTTTTTCATGTTCCAGAACAGAGACAGCATCACTTTTGTTAAGTTGACCGCTTGAAGCCATTACCGCTTTTTTCCCATCGATCCAGGGAGAAATAAAAGTCGGCAATCCATTGGATACATCTTTACATTGTTGACCCATTGCACGGAAGGCTTCAATGGCACCTTTCGTTTTCCGGCTGATTTCTCCGCTGATATACCATCCGCCGAAGCTTTTATGATGACCATATTTTTTCCATACTTCATCGATAACATATTTGTTATCTTCAATTTCCCAGGTTAAATCGCCCATATCCCAGTATTTTCCGGAATCGTATAATCCAAAATAAAATTTTAGTCCGTGTTTTTCGGCTAAGCGAAGGTACATGTCCAGTAAGTCCACTGAAGGCATATAACAACCGTGTTTTTTGATCAGATATTCAGAAGGGTAGGTGATGAATTTACGATAACCCGATCGGATCATAATCACAGTATCAATACCAATCGCTTTCATGTGTGCGAAATCCTGATCCCATTCTTTTTCGCCCCAGTTTTGGTGCGGGATATCATGGGATATTTCATCTAAAAAAGTCCCTGAAATTCTGAGTCCTTTGGCAGGTGGCACAATCAGCTTACTCTGAACATCTGAAGCGATGGCAGAAGTGCCGCCGGTTTTATTTTCGTTTGCAGATTTTCCTGTACATGAGGGTAGTAAAGATGTTGCTGCTACAGCAGCCCCTGCAACTGACACTTGTTTAAGAAAATCTCGTCTGTTTTTGTTTTCCATGATAAATAATTTGATATTTATTTATAGAATGATTTCAACACATCCTGTACATCTTTGTTATAAAGGCCATCAATATAGAAGAAGGCTTCTCCGTTTGTATCTACCTCTTTGTTAGCTTCCAGTTGTTTTCTCAGTAAATCAGGAGACATGATCGTACTTCCATTTTTCAAAATAATTCCCGGATTGAGGATCCGTTTGGAAGTTTTGGCTTTACAATAACTCCGGGCTTCGTACATAGTCGATTTATATGCATCGATTGTATTTCTATAACACTGAACAGATAATACATCTACAATCCCGTTTGCGATCCATTGAGGCCAATTTTGCATCAAATTTTGCTCACACCAAGGGTATGGGTTGGGAGAGAAGCACATCAAAGCGCTTGCTTTTTTCGTTTTTACTCTTTGATAGAGGGTTTTGCCGAATTCATTGAGAATATTTAACCGCCATTGAACCCATTCTGTGTTATTGTAATCGGTGGTAGGAGCAACATTATTATGTTCAGCTTTATAACGATTTACAGTATAATCGTCGTATCCTGAATTACGCGGCATGGCAGGCATGCGGTCATCTCCTTGAATCCCATCAATTTCAGGATATAAAGTCATTGATTCATCAATCAAAGAAAGCATGAAATTTTGCACTTTCGGATCGTATGCATTGAAATAATAGTCTGTGTTATTGTAATTTGCTTGTGTTCCGCTTGAATTTTTACTCATCCAATCCGGATTTTTAGCCAAAAGCGGATTTGATGAAGGTGTTACACCAATCGATGCCATAAACCCATATTCAAACCAGAAAATAACTTTGATGCTTTTTTTATGCGCCTCGGTAAGCAAATCTTTTACCGGATCTCCGGTCGGACTGGCAGCCGGCGAGTTATAAGCAGCAATGTAATCTTTGAACAAATATCCTTCGTCTGCAGTCTTATAAGTAGAGTTGGCAACAAGTACAGGACTTTTATAAATTGTCTGAGTTCTCGCCCATGCACATAAATAGATGGTGTTGATATGCAATTCATCCAGCAGATTGACAGTATTCAATACATTCTGGTAGGTTTGCATACAGACCGTGTGCGAAGGGTCGGGAATCCAAACGGCTCGCATAGGAGTTTCTTCAACTATCGGGGTTTCTCCTCCCGAAGTAGGTTTGTCATCCGAGCAAGCTAAAAAGATGTTTGAAAAGCACAATAGTAATAATAATATTTTCTTCATACAAACTATTTTTAATAGATAGGAAAACAAGTCGATAAACAAATTTATTTATCGACTTGTCTATTCTCTATTCACTTAATGTAAAATATAACATACAACGCCACCGTTGGTTCCGAGGTATGCAACATACAGTTTTCCGTTGATATAACCGAAATCTGCATCATTGGTTGCATTACCGTTTGCAGCGGTAGCAATAAATGCATCGTCCCACATCATATTGAATTTATATGCGTTTTCATTATTATCCGTAACATCCCTGAAACAGAACACATGTTTGGCAGCAGCCTGATTCCAGATCGTATGAGCAAGATAAACCCGACTATCAATTGTTTTCATACGAAGGTCTGTCGTTGATCCGGAAACACTTACGGCAACAGCAGAACCCAGGTATGAACGCAATCCGCTGAAATTTGCTGTTGCAAGCGCTCCGACTAAGGTCGTTGCTTTACCAGGATATTGTTCGACAGCCGAATAGTTGCCAAAATTACTTTCGTTTTCGAGGCTAACGGTTTCCGGTTTTGCATTGACCAATGTCCCGTTTTGGATTGTCCATTTCAAAACCACTTTACTTGTAGTGATTGGAACGGTAACCACAGCGTTTCCATCCAGACTTCCCTGTACGTTGACACCATTTGTCCGAGTAGCTGTCAGACCAAGTTCTGAAGCTGTAAAACTACAAAGAATTGTTGGATTTTGATCAGTTACACTAGTCCATTTATAAATATTGTATGGTGTGGATACGCTTCCACCTGCGGCTAGGTTTACACCGATAATAGCGCCTTTATCATCAGAGGCGATCTTACGTAAACCTGTAACGGCATTACCCATATCAACTCCTGTAGGCAATTTCAGAGAACCGATTTTTGTTCCGGTTGCGTCGAAATAATGTATTCCCGGAGTTCCATTGTGTGTTGAAGCAACAATATAATTTCCACTGAAACAAAGTGATGCACCACCATCAGCTCCAAAGCCCATATCTGCCGGGGCTTTTCGGAATGCTTCTACCGGTTGCAGTTTAGGAGGCAGGAAGGTAAATTCTTTCAGAACGCCGTCAGTACCCATAATCTTCACTTTCGGAGAAGCCCACAGATTGACAACACTTCCGTTCGTGAAACCTACGAATTCATTTCCGAATCCGATTTGGATAGTCAGAGCAGCGCTTGCAAAATTAGTCAATGTCTTGAAATAGACCTGAGTATTTCCGCTTGCATCGACTGTTACATTAACGGATTCAGCATCATTAGCTTTCACACTTTGAATACTAGCCGGACCAACTACCTGATCAGTAATCATCAATTTGTACGGATATACTGTTCCGTCAACGCCTATTACGTTGAAAGATACCGGATTCGTATAATTCATGGCAGTTCCGTTTGTAAAACCGGAAATTTCACCGTTTTTGAATCCCATTGTTACTTTCAATGCAGTCAGATTTGTTCCTGTAGGAACCTGAGCAATAATTGTAGATTCTCCGAAATGTACATTTTCTTTCGGAACATTGATACCTTGAATATAAAAATCAACTAACAACGGTTTCGAAACGACATGGAATTTAACGGTCGCGTCGCCTCCATTATAACTTCTGATTTTAAGATCCATCGGTTGCGTATAATTCGTTTCCACATCTGTCGGGAAATCGATCAGGTCGCCGTTAATTGACGTCAACTTAATTTTCAAATGAGTCAAATCCGTTCCCGGAGCCAATGTAATGGTAGTCTGGGTGGGACTCGTTGATAAGTTATTCGACGAGACCATTGTTCCGTT
>JAVBUX010000190.1:0-3059 GCA_031554915.1 Bacteroidales bacterium
ATAATCGTCCATATACAATCCGGAAGCTATCGGAATCACATTTTTGATGGCTTCCTGCGATTGAGCAATGTAGTTATTTACACCGGTAACCGTTCCTGAATAACATCCGGTCATGATAAAGTTCAATTCTTCAGCGTAACCGTATTTTTTGTAATCAGCTGTAGCCCAGGAGTATTTTACACTCGGGTCGTAAGTCTGACTGCCCCAATTAACCCCTTCATTATAGTATGTGGAATACCAAGCGCCTACATAAGCAGCCAGTTCTTTATTCGCCGCTTTTGCTTTAGTTTTGGCCTCTTTCATAAAACTATAAATAACGGAAACCCTGAATTCCAGCCATTTCTTATATTGCGGACCTTCAGTTTTGATTCCGGTTCCTGTCCATTTGAAAACGTCATCCGGCCAATTAGTCACTTTTTGTCCGATATAACTCTCAAAAGCAGTACGTGTCACGTCACTGAATTCCGATTCCAAACTATCAAAACGTCCTCGGTCCAAAACAATACCTTTGACATCGTATTTGGTCACTATTTCGTTGATAATAGACAATATATAAGCTCTGGCATCCTGATTCAAGGGATTCAGGAATGCCGCAGTTTTACTTCCTTTTCCTCCATAGTAAGTCCACATGGACTCTATTTTTCCGGCAGAGCCTGTCCAGACATAACTTTTAGAGATCCAATCCGGATGCTGGGTTGCCAACACCTGCCGCGTTCCACTGTTGGCTTGTTCCCAAAAAGGAGAATACAAATGCCCACCTGTGAATGTGTTGATTGCCGCATAGACATTCAGTCCATTGGTTTTAGCAGCGGAAACAAAAGCGCTCAGATAATCGAATGTAGCTGTCCGGGTAAACCCTTTCCATTCTTTCAATTGGGACGAGATGGTACTGTTGTACAATACTTCACCACTGATCGGTCGAACATCTACTACCAAATCGGTAAATCCGGATTCCTTTGCTTTTACGACATATTTCGTAATTGAATCCTGACTGTTGGATAATCGTGGAAAATTGGCTGTTGCATCCACCCATAGAATATATTTGTCGGTTGACGCGGGAGGAGTTGGTTCCGGCTCCGGGTCATCGGATTCACAGCACTGAAATGACAGTGCTGTGAATAATCCGATTATGAGATAAAGCAAATGTTTCATTCTTACCTGAATTTTAGTCGGAATAACCCGGGTTATTTGGTCTCAATTGAGGCGCTTTGTTCAATTCAGCCTGAGATATCGGAGATAAATAGAATGCATCATTCCAATAACGATTCTTATCCCGAACCCTCAATTTTGTTGCAAATGCTGAATAATCAGGAATATCGTTCAAATCTTCTCTTGAACCTGCCGCTCCATATTTCGGAACCATATCAGCAGTTGCTAAGGCATAACTATCGATATTCAACGAAAGTTTATCTACATTAGCTAAAACAGGATAACCGTAAGTCGGTTGTTTGTTTTCCAAATCACCAATTTTCCATCTTCTCATATCGTAGAAATGGAGACCTTCATCGATAAATTCTACTTTTCGTTCACGGCGAACAATTTGTCTCATTTTACTTTGATTTCCGGCTCTGGAAGGATCTACACTGCGGAGACTGGGTTGTCCAGCACGAGCTCTTACGCGATCGATAGCAGAATAAACGGATTCGTCCAGGTCGTTCAATTCTATTTTTGCTTCAGCATAAGTCAACAGAATTTCAGCAAAACGCATGATTACGTAGTTGTAAGTAGGCGAAGCTGCCGGTTCGTCATCATAATGATTGTATTTTTTCCAGAGATATCCAACTCCACTTTCAGCAAAACCGTACTGAGAAACGCTACTGTTACGGTCCTGATTGTTTTTAGTTTCTTTCGTTCCGTCCGCTTTGAGATAATTGATTTTATCAAAGTAAATATCAAGAATAAATTTTTGTTTGGAATTATCATCCATATTTAGTCTCGCAATACAAGTATCTCCGTGTGTATAAATAGTATGACGCAAACGTTGATCTCTGTTTTCAAATGGCTTTTTAGGATTATATCCGGAGCCCGCTTCATCGATTCGTTTACCATTTGCCATTTCATACGTATCGATCAACATTTGAGTCGGGAAACGACCGGATTGTCCGACATTACGGGAATATTCTCCCCATGAAATGTAATGGTATTTCTTATTGGCATCGGTTTGTTCTCCACCATACATGATTTCAAAGATATTTTCTTTCTTTGAGTTTTCTGTAGCCTGTCCGGCTTTAGTAAATAATGCAGCATAATTTGAAGATAAGTCCCGTCCACTTTGGTCAATTACCAATTTAGCAGCATCACGGGCAATCTGGAAATAAGTTTTTGCATTACCATTGATATCTAAACTTCCGGCATTCAATGCAATACGGGCTTTCAATCCCATAGCGAAAGAACGATCTACTCGTCCCCAATCTGCACTGGCAGTGTATCTCCATGGCAGGTATTTTGCCGCATCGTCCAGATCATCGAACAAAACAGGAAGCATGTCTTCGATTGGCTGGCGGGTTGCTGTTTTCCAATCAGCTTCTGTGACCGATTTTGTAAAGAATGGAACTTTACCGAAAGTATAGATCAGATAATAGTAGAAATAAGCACGTATTGTTTTAATTTCAGACAAATATTGCATTGCCTTTTCGGATTTCTGTAATTGATCCATGTAAGGAGCCGCTCCGTCGAGTACGGTATTACATCTGGCAATCCCTGCATAGAGATCCGCCCAAAGTTGTTCCCAGATAAAAGAAGTAGCCATTGCACCTCCGGCTCCAACACTGTTGTCCACGTTTCTTTCAATTCCCATGCCGGTGTACATATCGAACAACACGATAGCAGGAATACTTCCGTTGAAGTCCATATATACTTTCTGATATACCCCATTGGCTCCTTGTTTGATTGCAGCTTCCGAGTTGTAGAAAGTACCGGAAAGATAGTCGCTCATCGGCTCTCTGTCGAGGTAATCATCACAAGCTGTGAAGAGAAGCACAACACATACAACGATAATTTTATATATATTTTTCATAATCGTCATCTTTATAAAAATTAAAATTTAATGTCAAGACCAA
>JAVBUX010000243.1:0-6877 GCA_031554915.1 Bacteroidales bacterium
AAAGTACTGCTGTTATTAATCGTTTCATATTCATATTCATTTAAAAGTTAATTTTAAGACTTCCTCCAATATAACGAATAGAAGGAGAGTTCAAATTATCTGAAGCCACATCAGGATCGGAGAATTTAAATTCTTTGGTCCACAAGAAGAGATTTTGTCCGATAAAGCTGACAGATAAACCTTGCATTCCCATTTTACGAGCCAGAGTCACAGGTAAATCGTATGTAAGAGACACTTGACGTAATTTAAAGAATGTGTGTTCGTAATATCCCAATCCTCTGTTCTTTGCAGGATCTGCCCATACCGTTTTCATAAATGTTTCGTACGATACAACAACATCATTCGGAGCAAATACGCGGGTATCTGAAGTGATATTTCCATATACATCTCTTTCAACAGTTCCTGATACAACTTTTACCCCTGGAGCAATATATGTCTTTTTACCATTTACGACTTCATCATAACGGTATTGATTATCACTGTCGATATGCGATCCGGCATTCCACATATAGCTTTCTGTGTTATTGTAAGATGTACCTCCTACGCGACCATCAAATGAAAAATCCAACGCAAGATTCTTCCATTTGATTGTATTATTAAGTCCCCAAATCCAATCAGGTTCGGTATATCCGATAACACTCTGATATTTAGCCGTAATAGGCATACCACTTTTGTTATAAATAATATTTCCGGCTGGATCACGATCCCAATCTGAAATAGCTAACCAATCGTAACGTTTTCCTTTTGCTACCCAAGGTTTATCTGTTGAGAAATTTGGGTCAATAGAAGCATAGTAGCGTCTGTCGCGAGACCAGTTAAGATCGACATCCCAACTCCAGTCTTTTGTTTTTACAGGAGTTCCTCCTACTGTTATTTCAACACCTTTTCTTACCAAGTCTTCTTTGATATTAATATAGTTTTCTGAAAAACCTGAAGCTTCACTTACACCTGCTTTTGCCATGCGATCATAATACAACTTGTCGTAATATGCGATGTCAAAACGCAACCGGTTGACAAAAAAGTTAGAACCTAAACCAAATTCATAAGTACGGGTACTGGCAGGCAATATAATAGAACTTCTGATTAATGAAGGATAATAAGCTGCAGTATATCCATTCCAAACATTTGGAGATACACTATATGATGAATTTATTTCATAAACAGCTGGCGTACTCTTTGTCATTGTCCATGATCCGCGAAGTTTCAACAAACTAATTTCTTTCGGCATTTTCAATAAATCCGAAAGCACCAAGCTTCCTGCTACCGAAGGATAAAAATAAGAACGTTGTTCTTTACTTAAAGTAGAAGTCCAGTCATTACGTCCGGTTACATCAAGGAAAAGAAAGCTTTTCCATGATAATGTTGCTCTTCCATATAAACTGTTAGTTTGCCATTGGCTGATACTTTGACCTGTTTTAGCAGGGTCAACAGAAGCATAAATTGAATAGTACCCAGGGACAATCAGTCCATTCTGAGTTTCAATATACATATCATCTGTTTGAGTATAATATAAAGAAGCTCCACCAACTGCATCGATTCCCAAATCTTTTATTTTGTAATTTGCAGATAACAGGAAGTCATTGCTTGATTTGAAACTTCCTCCTCTTTTCAGGTAATAATATCCTTTTTTATTCCAACCTCCAAAAGCTCCAACTGGATTACGCCATTCATTTTTATCAGAATAACTATCAGCTCCTAATCTTAAAGAAGCTTTCAATCCTTTGATTATTTGATAATTAGCATTAACATAACCATTCAAGATATCATAATTTTCACCATGAACAATTTCATTTGCAATATAATAAGGGTTATTATACCATGAATAGTCCATCCAGTTTTGTTGATAATCTTCGCGTCCTGCAACCCAATAATTTTTATAATCACGGATATCATATTCTGCACCTGACCATACCAAAAGGTTATAAATGTAACCATTTTGACCATAACCGGCACCTACACTGTTTGGATAAACTCTTTTGTTATAGGTAAATCCGGCATCCATATCAAACTTTTGATATTTGATATTTCCGGATACTGATGCTGTAAACTTATTCAATATGGTATTAGGATATTGACCTTTATTATAAACGTAGGTCAATGAGGTACGAAAACCTCCTAGTTTACCTTGTTGAGCAACGCTGACGTTATTATTCAATATATAACTCAACTGTTGGAAATTTTTCAGATTATTTTTTCCTTTGGAAACTAAAGGTGCATTTTTATCAATTTGATATGTATACGGGTTATATTGGTCAGCGGTACGTCCTTCATCCAAGCGATCTCCCCATACATACTGTCCTGTTGCATACTTTCCGCCAATACCACTACTGTAAGACGTTTGAACTTCCGGAAGAGATAAATATCCGGCAGTAAACATAGAACTACTATTTACTTCAACATTTACTTTCCCTTCTTCGGAAAATCCTTTTTTAGTAGTAACCATCACGGCACCGGCAGCTCCGATTTCTCCGTACAATGCAGCTGCTGTAGCACCTTTCAATACAGAAATAGTTTCAATATCATCAGGAGCAACATCACGTAATGTTAAATTACGGGATGGAACACCATCGATAACAAGTAATGGACTTTCTCCACGCAACCGGATGGAAGGAGCTTCATTAAATTCGGTACTGTTACGTACGTTCATACCCGCAACTTTACCGGTCAAGGAAGTTGAAACATCAACACCTTTCACTGTAGTTAAATCACTACCTTTTACATTTTGTGTTGCATATCCCAGAGCCTTTTGTTCACGTTTGATACCCAATGCAGTAACAACAACTTCGTCCAGCAATCGTGCATCTTCCAGAAGAGTAACATCTAGTTTAGGCTGACCCGTATATGAAATTTCCTGGTTTTTAAATCCAAGATAAGAAATAGAGAGTATTTCCCCTGGGCGAATGTCTATTGAAAAAGAACCATCTGTAGCTGAGCTACCTCCTTTTGTTGTTCCTTTAATTCCAACAGAAACCCCTGGAAGTGGATCCCCTTTTTCATCTACAATAATTCCGGTTAATTTTCTGGAATATTGATTTGAGCTGTTTTTATCGGTCTTAGGAATCAATACAATTTGATTGTTCTCAATTTCAAAACTCAAGTCTGTAGTAGAAAGCATTTTAGTCAATACAGAGTCAACCGGCTGATTTACTGCATTAATACTTACTTTTTGATTAAGATTTGTCTTTTGTGCGTCATAAAAAAAAGTGTACTTACTTGCAGTTTCTACTTTTTGAATGGCTTCTTACAAATTAATATTACAAAAAGCGACTGATATCTTGTTTGATGTATTATTCTGGGCATAAATTTTTGTGTTAACACATAAGAATATCAGAATAAATAATAAAACTAAAGAAAATCGAATACTTTTTAAATTAATAGTTGTTTTATTCATATTTTTGTAACATTTAAGATTGATACTTCACGTAGTTTGCTAAACCGTCAAATTTATTCAACTCGTGATTGTCATGATTTTTAATAGCGTGGGTTCTAAACTCACGCTATTTTTTTATTTAATGATCTATATCATAGGCAAATTTATTTTTTAAGATTTACACTCGTTATATTTATTACATTTTCTTCTACAAAAGAATAACTGATCGGATTGATCTTGTTCATGTTCCGTAAAATCTGCTCCAACGGCTCATCTTTCAAAGTAAAAGTATAATACTGGCTTTTAACAAGAGACGAGTCAATATTAATTTCGACTTTATACCATTTTTCAAGATATTTACAGATATATCCTAAGTCTTTATGATCAAAAGAGAGACTTTCACTAGCCCAAAAACTTTCATATGCTAATTCTTCATTAAGAAGCTTTGATATTATTTTGTTTTGTGCACTAAGTGTATTATTGTTAGCCATACTATTTGATAAATCCGATGGATCGTAAGGTAATCGTTTGGATGAAAGTACCTGATCTGTTTTATGAAATATGGCAATTTCTCCGGGCACCAAATGCATTTCTTTATTTTTTGTGATGATCGACACAGAGCCTTCGATCAAAGCCACTCTCACATCTGCATCTCGGTTGTACGAATCTACATTGAATAGTGTCCCGTAAACTTTAACCTGTATTCCTGCCGTATGAACAATGAACGGACTCTCCGGATTTTTTGTAACATCGAATAAACCTTCTCCATCCAGTTCCAGATTCCTGTCTTTTGAGAACAATGAAGAATACCTGATTGTGGACCCTTTGTTCAGCCACACAGTACTTCCATCAGGTAAGATCACCTTCGACTTCCCACTGAAAGAAGTATAAGTTTGCATTGTTGAGCTTTCCTTTATATCAGAAGTAACGATTATTACAGAAGCCGATATCACAACCAAAACAACTGCTGCAGCTACTGCAACAACAGATTTGATTCCTACATGAAAGAATGTTGATTTTTTGCTTTTCTTTATGCGTGATTGCAGTTCTTTCCAGTAATAATCCGTATCAGGATGATATTCTGTCGCATTTTTTTTAATGGACTCCCATATATTTCCCAATTCTTCATATAAACTTTGGTTCTCGGAAGAAGCGAGCCATTGTTCCAAAAGAATCTTATCATCCGGACTTATATCTTGTTTTAATCCTGAAATGATTAATTTCCAAGGGATTATCTTTTTACTCATCAAAATAATACTAGAGTTGTTTATTGTATGACACAACAAATGTGCACAACCCTAGTCTATTTTGAAAAATTTTACCAAAAATAAGTATAAGAGTCTCCCAAATACAGTCGGATATGCTTCAAAGCCTTGGTAATTTGGGCTTCTACGGTTTTGATTGAAATATTCATTTCTGCAGCAATTTCCTTATTGGAGAGGTTTTCTTTCCTGCTTTTTTCAAAAACTTCCCGATTTTTACTGGGAAGAGAACAAATGGCTTCTTCGATTAATCGTTGTAGTTCCCGGGACTCGAAATTATAATCTTCCTCAAATTTTTCAATTATGGACAAATCATCAATGGCAATATATTTACAGTTGTCGCGTAAAAAATTATACGACCTGTTTTTGACAGCCTCGAATAAATATGATTTAAAAGTAAGTTTTATCTGAAATGTGTCTTTATTTTCCCAAATGTGGGTAAATACATCTAATACAATCTCCTCAGCGTTTCCACTATTCTTCACATACAAACGTGAAAACCTGCATAGCGACGAGAAGTAAGTCTCAAACAAAAATTTGAAAGCAGTCCCATCACCTCTTCTTATTTGTTGCAAAATAAAAATGTCATCGATCATTTTTACTTTCTGAATAATTATTCAATAATCTTTTTTACAATAGTCACTAACACAATTTATAGCAAAGTTAATACTATTTTGCAAAATTAAGTTGATTTACAATCAAATTTGATCTAACCTCTGAAAACAAGAACCTCTTCTGTGCGCACACCATGCAGCATACAGAAGAGGTTTTTTACTATGATAAAGTAACTTTATTAGTTGTTCAAATTTTGCATTCAAATCAGAGTGTCACTTCCGTTACTAATTGTCCGTCGAACAGATTGATGATCCGGCTGGCAAAACCTGCATCATGCTGACTGTGAGTCACCATCACGATTGTAGATCCTTCTTTATTCAATTCTGTCAGCAAATCCATCACTTCTTTTCCGTTTTTGGAATCCAAATTACCTGTCGGCTCATCTGCCAGGATCAATTTCGGATTGGCTACAACTGCACGGGCAATGGCAACACGCTGCTGCTGACCTCCGGAAAGCTGCTGAGGAAAATGCTTTTCACGATGGGAAATTTGCATTCTGTCCATTGCTTTCTGTACACGTTCACGACGTTCTGAGGCTGAAATTCCCATATATAGCAAAGGTAATTCAATATTTTCAAACACATTCAGTTCTTCGATCAGGTTGAAACTTTGAAAGACAAATCCAATCACTCCTTTACGCAGTTTGGTCCGTTGCTTTTCGGTGTATTTACTAACTTCAATACCATTCAAATGATATTCTCCACCGGTTGGATTATCCAATAATCCTAAGATATTGAGCATTGTGGATTTACCACAACCAGAAGGCCCCATAATAGCGACAAATTCGCCTTCTTTGATCTCTATACTTACGTTGTTTAACGCCCAAGTCTCCACTTCTTCCGTACGGAAGATTTTCTGCAAATTAACTGTTTTAATCATGACTTTATAATTTAATTTTAATGATTTTTATTCTGATTTTACAACCTCTGCAGGATTACGATTAGCAGCTTTATAAATACGATAACTCAATGTCATCAAGGTAATTGAAAACACAAAAATAATAATCCCAATTACGACGAATATAGAAATGCCGACACGATAGGCGTAATTATTGAGCCATTCCGACGTAAACCACCAACCAGCCGGAACAGCAATAAGAGTCGCAATTCCTATCAGTATGACAAATTCGCGTATAAATAAATGCATGATGTCGTTGATACTTGCTCCATTGATTTTGCGAATGGCAATCTCTTTTGAACGACGTTCAACCATGAACGATAATAATCCCAGGACTCCAATACAACTAACCAACATAGCAACGACTGAAAGGGCAATCAGCAATTGCCCCAAACGAAATTCTTTTCGGTACATGCTGTTGTATTCATCGTCAACATAGCTCCATTCAAAGTTGTATTCTGGTCGCATTTTTTTGAAAACGCTTTCAATGTATTTAATCGTATGGGAAGCTTTAACCGGATTAATACGAATAAATAATTTTTCAATCGTTTCCGGACTGTAGTAAATAACCAGCGGTTCCACTTGATTCTGCAAGGGGCGAAAATGAAAATCACGAATTACGGTTGTAATTTGATCTTCTCCAAAAAATTTGCCCACAGCCTGATCATAATTCATTAGTTTGCGAGCTGTTTCATTGATAATAACCGGTTTTTTATACTTTTCTCCTCCTTCA